>CAXTPM010000013.1:0-11996 GCA_964245865.1 uncultured Fimbriiglobus sp.
AGCACGATGCAGGCCATCGCGGTCGAGTACGCCGGGCCGTGCCAACTGATGCCGATGCCGCGCTCGGTGGCCGCGCCCCACACGCCGCCGCCCTGGCGCGCCAGGCCCAGGAGTTCGTCGCGCACCGCGGGGAACCACTCGGCCCAGTAGTTGCCCCCGGCGGTCCACATCGCCAGCGCGGCGTAGTAGTGGCCGTAGTAGTAGTGGTCGGCGCGCGACTCGCCGAAGTTCCCCCCGCGCCGGCCCGGCGTGAAGCGCAGTAAGTAGCGCAAGCCCCGGTCGATCTCGCGGCCATCGTAGATTCCCGCGCTGAAAAGACCGACCACCGCCGCGGCGCTGCGGGCGAACGCGCTGCCGACGTTCTCCTGCCCGCGCATGTAGCAGAACCCGCCGTCCTCCATCTGGCAGCCGCGGATGTAGCGCACGCAGCGGTCGATCACCGCCTTGGGCACTGTCACGCCCGCGTTCTTCGCCGCGCGCAGCGCCATCAACTGGGCCACCGTCACCGACACGTCGGCCTGCGAGGTCGGGCGCGGCTCGTAGCGCCAGCCCCCCTCGGAGTTCTGCGACGAGCGCGTCAGCCCCACCGCGCGCTCCAGGGTCGCCCGCAGGCGGTCTTGTTTGGCCTTCTCGGGCACCATCCCCGCGACCTCGGCGAGGAACAGCGCGCCGAAGCCGTGCTGGTACATCGAGCTGTGCGCGAGCATCTGGTCGGCGGTCACCAGGTAGCCCGGCAGCCCGGCGTTCGAGGCGCCGCGCGCGACCACGTAGTCCGCCGCCTTGGCCACCACCCGGCCGTAGCGCCCGCGCCCCGGCTGGTGCCCGCCGGCCATGAGTGCTAGGCCCGCGAGTCCGGTGACGGCGACGTTGCCCGCCGGCGAGATTCCGCGCGCCTCGGCGGAGTACGAGCCGTCGGCCGACTGGCCGTTGGCCAGGTACGCCAGACCCCGGTCGATCGCGGCCTGGGCTTCCGGCGAGATGAGATCATTGGCGGGAGCGGTGGCGGCCTCCTGGGCCTGGCCGACGACTGCCGCGCCCCCGGCGATGGTGAGGGCGCCGGCGGCGCGGAGCCACTGGCGGCGGGTGGGCGCGGGAGTCATGGCGACCTCGGGGGTTCGGGCTGGCGGCGGGGGGCGGCCCCGGACGCGGGCGGCTCGGCGAGTCCGGCGTAGTAGCGCTTCAGGAGTTCGGAATACTTCGGCATGAATTGCTCGCGGTAATACTGGTTCGCCTGCCGGCGCACGCGCTCGGGGAGGTGGCCCCACACCTGCTTGGCCACCGCGTCCTCGGGCGGCGGGACGCCGGGCCTCGACCTCGGCGGCGCCTGCGGCGGCTCGCCCTCCCCGCCGTCGGCCGGCTCCTTCGGCTCCCCCTCGGGCTTCGCGCCCGGCGGCATCGGCCGCGGCCCGCCCGGAGCTTCGGCCCCCATCGGCATCGGCCCCGTCGGCATGGGCGCGTCGTCGCCGGCCTGGTCGCGCCACGACTTCGGCTTCGGCTGCCCGCCCCCCTTCGGCGGCGGCATCGGCTGGCCCCCGCCCATCGGCGGCATCGGCGGCGGGGAACCGCCCTGCCCCGGCGGCGGCGTCGGGGGCATCGGCGGCGGTGAACCGTCCATCGGCATCGGCGGGGGCGGACTCGACGGCGGCGGGTTCGGCGGCGTCGGCGGGTTCAACAGCGCGTCGAGGTCGCGCAGCACCTGCTCCTGCGCCCGGCGCGTCGGGGCGCCGGCGTCCTTGGCCCGCAAGCGCTCGTTGGCCTTGCGCACGTTCTCGCCGATGCGCTTGGCCAGTTCGGCCGGGTCGGTCAGCGCGGGCGCCTCGGCCGGCGCGAGTTCGCGGACGCGCGCGGCGAGCGGCCCCAGCGGCAGGGCGACGACGCCCGCCCGCGCGGGGGCAGGGAGCAAGAGCGCGGCGACGACCAAGGCTGCGGCGAGGCGGCTTCGTCCCCTCCCCCCCTGAGGGGGAGGGCTAAGGTGGGGGGTAGCCCGCCGAGTAGGAGAAGGCTCGCCTCCACTTTCGACCCCGTCGGCCCCCACAGGCGTACCCCCTACCCTAGCCCTCCCCCTCTGGGGGGGAGGGGACAGGAAGGGCCGACACTCGCTGGCAAGTCGGCTCACGGCAACTCCTCCGGCCGGCCCGCGCTCTTGGCGAAGTCCTGGGCCAACTTCTCGAACAGCACCGCCACGTCGCCCTGCGACTTCTCCAGGCGCTTCAACTCCGCGGCCTCGGCGGGCCGGAGCTTCTGGCCGGCCGGGTGCGCGTCGGCGAACGCGCGCGTCTCCTCGGCCACCTCCGCTTGCAGCGCCCGCAGCGCCTTGAGTTGCGCGAGCGGCGGCACCCCGCCTGCTTTGGGCGCCTGGGGCGTGCCGCCCATCGGCCCCATCGGCGCGGGCGGCATCGGCCCGCCCGCCTGGTTACCCTCCCCCATCGGCGTCGGCTCCGGCGGCTTTTGCGGCTTGGCAAACCCCTCGCGCATCTGCTCCAGGCGCTTGAGGGCGCGCCTCATCGGCGCGTTTACTTTGGCGTGTTCGAGCTTCTCGCCCGCGGGGTCGATGGCGGTGGCGGGGTTGACCGCCTCGCCGCGCCGGGCCAGTTGCTCGGCCGCGTCGTCCATCGTGCCCGCCGACTGCTCGGCGAGCTTGGCGAACACCGCGTAGCGGCCGAACGCCTCGCCCACTTGGGGCCGCAGCGCCTTGGCGAGTTCGGACTGCGCCTCGGTCAAGTCGCGCAGGCTCGCCAAGAGGCCGCGGTCCCACTCCGTCGCGGCGAGGATGGCGGCTTGCAGGCGCTCGGCCTCGGCGACCAGGGCTTTCTGGCGATCCGCCAGCGCCCCGACTTTGCCTTCGAGTTGGTCGCGCTCCTCCTCGCCCAGTCGCTCGGCCTCGCCGTCCTTGGCCTTGTCGAGTTCGCGCTTGGCCTCGTCCAGTTGGTCGAGGCCGCGCTCTTGGTCGACGAGCGGCGATTGGCCGGCTTCGAGTTTCTCGCGCGCCGCGTCGAGCGCCTCGGCGCTTTTGCGCAGGGCGTCCGCGGCGGCGGGGTCGGTGCGGGTCAGCTTCTCCGCCGCCGCCTCGGCCTCGCGCTTCAGCTTCTCTTGCTGGGGCGCGAGTTCGGCGAGGGCTTCGGCGCGGGCCTCGGGGGTCGGCCTGGCGAGCGCGGCCTTGGCCTTCTTGCGGAGTTCGACCTGCTCGTCGGTGATCGGGTCGAGCTTCGTTTCGCCGCCGGCGTTGGCCGACGGGGCGGGCGGGGCGGGTTCGGAGAGCGGGTTGGCCAGGGCTTCGAGCCGGTCGAGCGCGGACTGGCGGGCCTGCTGGGCCTTGCCGGGGCGCTCGGCGCGGGTGGCGTCGGACGCCTGGCGCAGGTCGTCGGCGAGCGCGTCGCCGCCGGCGGCTTCGACCCCCTTGCGCAGTGCGGCCGCTTCGGCCTCGGCGGCGGCGACCTTGTCGGCGCCCGCCCCTGAGTCGCGCGCGGCCTGGGCCTGCGCGTCTTTTTGCGCCGCGAGCCGGGTCGCCTTGGCGAGCAGGTCGGCGCCCTGCTCGGCGAGTTGGGCGAGCTTCTCGGCGCCCGCGTCGCGCTGCGGCCCCTCGGCGGCGCGGCGGATTTGCTCCTGGAGGTTCCGCGCCCCGCCCGAGACTTCCCCGGCGCCGCCCCACTGTTCGAGCGATTCGAGCAGGCGCGCCACCGACTGCCGGGCCGACTGCTGGCGGCGCGCGGCGTCGGCCAGGCTCGCCTGGGCCTGCGGGTTGGCCCCGGCCTCGGCCGCCTGGCGCGCCGCGGCGAGCGCGGGTTCGGCGGCGTCGAGCGCCTCGCCGGCCTGCCCGGCGAGTTCCCGCGCCGCCGCGTCGAGCTTGTCGGTCGCCGCCGAGCGCGGCAGGCTGTTGGCCGCGGCGGTCTTTTGCAGCGCCTGCACCTTCGCGCGTATCCCCTCGGCGGGGTCGGCGACCTTCAGGCGCGCGGCGCGCTGCGACTGCTCGAGTCCCGCGAGCCGGCCGAGCTGCTCCGGCGAGAGCGGCTGGTCCGGGGGCGTTTTGAGCGAGCGCGTCTGGTCTTCGAGCGCGCGAAGTTCGGCCTCCAGGCGCACCGCTTCGGGTCGCACCGCGGCGAGTTCGCGCTGAATCTCCGCTTCAAGCGTGCTGCGCCCCACCACGCGCAGCTCGACCTCGCGGCTGCGGCCGGGAGCTTTGAGCGCGGTACGGGTGTCGGTGTCGCGCGCCGCCACGCGCAGAGTCACGAGGTCGCCCTCCCGCACCGGTGAGCCGTCGGGGCGGCGCAGGCGCGAGACGGGGACGACGCGCGACACTTCTAAGGCGGGCGGCGGTGCGGCGCAGGCGGCGAGTCCGCCGCCGAGCGCCCCGGCACGGCCGGCGAGGTCGCCCCAACTTAAAAGCGGCAGCCGCTCCCAGGTACTGCCCGAGCCGGCGGCGACGCGGTACTCCAACTCCAGACTCGTGACGGCGAACGGCCGGTCGTCGGCGCGGGCCTGCACGGGGAACGACGCCGTGGTGAGCAGCGTGAGCGGGTCGCGGCCGGGGAGCGGGTGTTCGAGCGTGACGGTGGGCGGCGCGTCGGGGGCGAAGCGGAACTCGAACAGGCGCGTGCCGACCAGCCCCGTTTCGTCGGTCATCTCCAGCGTGGCGACGCCGGGCCAGAGCGGCACGAACGCGCAGTCGAGTTCGACGCCGTCGGGGCCGACCTCGACGGGGATGTCAGCAGTGTGGGCGTGCGCGAGCATCATCGCCGCGAGGGCGCCGAGGGGGTTCGTGCCAGCGAGCGCGGAAGCGGGCGCGGCCTGGAGCGCGGCGGTGCGGTCGGCCTGGAATACGAGCCGGGCGGCACTCAGGCGCCGGTCGGCGGTCGCGCGGAAGCGCACCACCGTCCCGGCCACGCCCTCGACCGTCGCGGCGCCGTCGGGCGCGTCCCCCACGACTAGCCCGGTGTACTCCGGCGGCGTGAGGTGCAGTTGCGGCGAGGGGCGCCCGCCGCGCGGCACGAGCTTGGGCGCGGGCGACACCTTGACGGTGTGCCAGGCGGTCTCGCCGTCGCCGGCCACCACGCGCGCCCGGAAGTCGCGCGAGACGCGGCTGGGGTCGAGGCGGGCTTCGAGCACCACGTCCCCGCTACCGGCAAGGGGCGCGGCGTCTTCGGCGGCGGGGACTGGGATCGTCTCCTCGAACTGCTCGGCGCCGGACTCGATCTCGACCGTGGCCAGTTCGGGGTGCTCGCCGCGCAGGCGCACCCGCAGCGGGAACGCCTCGCCGCGCGCCAGTTGCGAACTGGGGGTGGCCGGCGTCAGCCAGTCGAGTTTGGTGCGCGTCGGGTAGCGGTGGCCCCCGTAGGGGTCGAGCAGCCGCAGGAAGGCCGCGCGGGGCGAGTGCCGCTCGCCGGCCACGAGGGCCAGCATCGCGCCGGCGATCAGGAGCAGCCCGGCGGCGACGGTGCCCCAGAGCGCCGAGGCCGACGGGACCAGCCCGGCGAGGTCGGCGCGCCTCAGTTGCGACTCGGCCTGGCGCACGGCCGTGGCGCGGAACGCCGAGTCGCCCCGGCGGGGGTCGGCCGCGAACTCGACCGCACTCGCCAGCAAGTCGTTGAACCGCCGGTCGCGGATTTCGACCAAAGCCGCCACCGACGCGGCGTCCGACGGCGCCAAGTACGCCGGGCGGATCGAGCGGGCCAGCCGCAGCAGCCCGACGGCCAGGAGCGCCGACAGCCCCACCGCGCGGGCCGGCAACGGCAGCCGAAAGAGTGCGTCGGCCACCAAGAGCGCGAGCATCGGCAGGGCCACCGCGACGGCGCTCCAGCCGACCGACGCGCGCAGCCGGGCCGAGCGGCGGGCGGCGCCGAGGCGGCTCAAGCGCTCCGGCAGGGTGAGGCGCGGGCGCCGGGGCGGCTCGGGCGCATCGGGCGGCGCGGGGCGCAAGACCAGGGCCATCGGCAAGCTCCGCACGCGAAGGACTGCGTACATGGTAAGCGCCCGGCGCGGCGGGGTCCAACACGAAGTGGCCGGCCGAGTCCCAACACCGAGCGGGCGACCGCCCGCCGGTTCAGGCGCGCCCGAACCGGCGGGCGGTGCGGCCGAGGGCGAGCAGGCCGGTCGCCACGCCGAGCACCGCCGCCGGCTCGGGGACCGGGGCGGGGGTGAAGAACAGCACGATGTCCCCGCCGGAGGCGACATCGCCCAGCCCCAGGGTAAACGTGCCGGCGTCGGTCGCGGCGCCTTCGAGCGTGGCGAACTGGTCGGCGTTGGCCTGGAACTGCGTGCTGTAGTCGAGAATCACCCACTGGTGCGGCTGGAGCCAGAAGGCGTTGCGCGCCGCCGCGCCGGGGCGGTCGGCGGCGGGCAGGGCCGAGAAGTCGAGCGCCACCCGCGACGAACCGCCGAGCGTCAGTGCGCCGACGTACGTCGGGTCGAACAGAATCTGGTCATAGTTGGCGCCGGGGCTGGCGGTACTCAGCCCTGCCAACTGCCACTGGTAGGTGCCCCCGGCGGCGAAGTTCGCCTCGGTCAGGGCCAGGCGCCCGGCGGGCGCGTCCCCGGACTGCTGCCGGCCCGGCGCCACGGTGCCGAGGGCCGTGACGACCACCTCCGCCTGCACCAGCCCCGTGCCAGCCAGCACCGCCAGGGCGCTGGCGCCCGCCACAGTGAAGGGGCGGAAACTCTTGACGGCGCCGTTGACGACCAGCGCCCCGCCGTTGAGGTCGAGCGTCAGGTACGAGGTGACGGCGGGGGTGCCATTCAACACCGTGGCGCCGGGGCCGGCCTTCACCGCCCGCCCCGCCCCGACGATGGTGCCGTCGAAAACCCGCACCGCCTGGGTGTCGGCGGCGCCGAACGTGAACACCGTGCCGCCGGTGGTCTCGAGAACCCCGCCCGCGCCGGAGAGCGAGCGCACCGACTGGTTGTTGGGGTTCAGGTTCGGGTCGGTGCCGCTCATCCGCAGCGTGCCGGCGTTGATGACGACATCGGTAGTGGACGGCAGACCGGAGGTCGCCGCGTTGCGGCTGCGGTCCACGTTCAGGGTGCCGCCGTTGACCGTGGTCGAGCCGGTGTAGGTGTTGGTCCCTCCGAGGGTAAAGCTACCTTCGCCGGCCTTGACGAAGTTCCCGGCGCCGGTGATGCCGGCTGGAGCGTCGCTGAACGCGCCCGAGCCAACGGTCAGCGTGGCGCCGCCCAAGCGAATCTCCAGCCCGTCCGAGGTCGCGCCGGGCGGGGCGCCCACGCCGCCGTTGATCGACAGCCCCGCGAGGGTCTGGTCGTTGCCGGCGAGGTCGAGCACCCCAGGGAAGAAGTTCGGCGCCGGCCCGCTGAACCGCTGCGAGGAGATAATCAGGTTCGTCCCCACCGGTAGCCGGTTCGCCCCGCCGGAGAGCCGAACCACTCCGGCCTCAATGGTCGTGTTGCCGGTGTAGGTGTTTGCCCCCGACAGCACCAGCACCCCGTAGCCCGAGAGCCGCAGCCCCGCCGCGTTGCCGCTCAGGTCGCCGGTGATCGGCACCGCGACCTCGATACGGGAGTTCAGCGAGCCGATCGAAACCACCGGCGCGACCCCGGCCGAGCGCGGGACGAAGTTCAGCGCCCCCGACCCCTCGAATCGCCAGTTCTGCGTGACCGCCGCCAGCGGGTCGGCGTAGCGGAAGTCCAGCCCCGCGAGGGCGACGGCCGAGTTGACCGCGACCCGCTGCGTCTGCCCCGGCGTACCCCCAGAGACGGCCGTGCTGAAAACTGCCGTACTCGCCGGGGCGGCGTTGGACCACGCGCCCGGCGTGGTGGCCGACCCGACTGTAGTGTTCCAGGAGGGGTCGGTGAGGTTCCACTCGTACACCGTGCTGGGGTCGAATATCCGGTTCCACGTGCGACTGACGGGGGTCTGTGCGAGCGCCGGGGCACCGACGAAAGCGGCGGCGAGCGCCAGGAGGAGGCGGATCATGGGCGGACTCGGGGTGTTGGGTAAAGTGCTAGGGTGAATCTCACAAAGTCCGTTTACCCCCGTCAAGTCTGCGACACGAAAAATCGTTCTTGCCCTGAATCCCACTGGCGAACAGTCCGACAAGCCCGCTACTCCATCCCCCGCCACAAATACCACGTCGCCACCCCCCGATACGGCCTCCACGCCGCTGTCAACTCCTCGCACGCCTTCGGCCCCGGCAACTCGCTCAGGCCGAAGACGTTCCGCACCCCGACGCGCAACCCCAAATCGCCCACGGGCAGCGTGTCAAGCCGCCCCAAGGCGAACAGCAGCACCATATCGACCGTCCACGGGCCGACGCCGTAGAGGGGCAGTAGGTGGGCGCGGACGGCCGCGTCGTCGGCTCGCCGCAGGGTCTCGGCGAAGTCGATCCCCTCGGGAACGTCGAGGAAGTGCCGGGCGACGCCGAGTACGCAGCGCCGCTTGCCGCCGCTGACGCCGCAGGCTTTGAGGGCGTCGTCGCTCACGGCCAGCACCGACTCGGGCGTGAGGGCGCCCCCGGCGGCATTGGTGAGGCGCGTGTAAATCGACTTCGCGGCAGCAGTCGAGATCAGTTGGCCGATGACGGCGCGGATGGTGATCGCAAACACGTCGGGCGACTCGGGCAGCGTACACGGGCCGACTTTGGCCACCATCTCCGCGAGCGGGCAGCCGAGTTTCGTCAGGTGCCGCTCGGCCGCTTTGAGCTGCGCGGCGAACGACTTCACCCTCGGGGCCATCGCCGCCTCCACGCGCGGAGTTGCAGGGCCACCATCAGCGCCGCGACCAGCGCCACGCCGGCGCCGATGATTGCGAGCTTGCGGCGGGACTCGGCCCGCGCAGCGGGGTCGGGCGTGGCCGGCGCCGGGGAGGCGGGGGCGTCGGCGATCTCGATTTCGCGCTCGGGCGGCAACTTGGCCGCGGCCTCGCGCACTTGTTGGCGGTGGCGCATTAAGAGCGGGCGGTTGGTGTAGTTGCGGCCCCAGGTACACTGGTCGAACAGTTTGGCCGACTCGCGCAGGCGCCCGTTGGCCTGGTACAACTCGGCGAGCAGCCACAAAAGCCGCGTGTCGAGCGGGTTCCAGAGCAGCATCTGCTGCACGGTCGCCGCCGCGTCGGCGGGCAGCTTGGCGCGCTCACTCGCCGCGAGTTGGCCGGGTTCGTAATGGCCGGCGTCGTTCACAAACTTGACGCCGAACAGGTCGATCACCGGCTCGGCGGCGGGGTCGGGCTTGCCGGCCGCGTCCTCGGCGTGGCGGCGCAGCCAGCGCGGTACGATTTCGCGCTCGACTCTGACAAGCCACTTCGTTTGAGCGGCGGTGGCGCCCGGCAGCAGTTGGGGCGGCTCGGCGTCGAGGCGCGCGGCCGCGTGCGTGCGCCCGGCCTCGGCCCAGTCCCCCCGGCGGGCGTAGGCTTGCGCGAGTGTGACGAGGGCCGCGAAGTCCGGCGCCCGGTCGCGCGTCCGGGCTTGCAGCAGGTTCACCGCGTCGTCGGGGTCGCCGAGGCGCAGCGACAGGCCCGCGCGCTCCAGTTGCACCGCCGGCGATCCGCGCGGGTCGAGCCGGTCGCGCGCGGCCAGCAGCCTCGCGCGCTCGGGGCTAGTGGCGCTCGCGGGACTGGCGCCTTGCAGGGTCAGTTGCTCGTCCAGGAGGGTGAGGAACTGCGGCTCGAGCGCGAGTTCGGTGGCGACCCCGGCGTCGGTGGCGGCGAACGGCACCGGCGGCGCGGGGCCGTACACCCCGGCCGCGGCGCCGGCGGGACCGAGGGCGAACGCGGCGGCTACGGCAGGCAGCACCCAGCGGATCAAGCGAGCACCCCGGCCGGTTGTGAGGAGTTTACGGGCTGGCACCGTCGCCACAGATTTACGGCCTGGGCGTGGTGGCTAGTCTGAACTGAGTGGGCAATCCGCCGGCGCGGGAGTGCGGTTTGCATTAGCATCAGGTGCGGCCCCTCACTCGCACACCGGAACGCCCTTCGATGACCCCGCCCCCCGCTAGTTTGAGCGAACTCATCGCCGGCCGCATCGAGGGCCGCACCCACCGCCGCGTGGCCCGGCTGCGCGTGGGCTTTCGGGACGGCGTGGTGACGGTGCGCGGGGCGTGCGGCTCGTTCCACGCCAAGCAGTTGGCCACGCAGGCGGTGCGCGAGTTGCTGCCGCACGCGGAGATCCTCAACGAGTTGCGCGTCAAACTTCCCGCCCCTGCGCACGCCCGTCGCGGGGTCCGTCGGGGTAGTGCAGCGTGACGTTGGTGCTGATGCCGCCCCGCGGCGTCCAGCGCGTCACCAGGGTGAGGCGCACCGGCCTGGCGGCTTCTACGAAGTCGTCCAACAGGCGGTTGCTCACCTGCTCGTAGTAGATGCCCTGGTTGCGGAAGCGCTGGAGGTAGAGCTTCAAGCTCTTGAGTTCCACGCAGACTTCGCCGGGCGTGTAAGTGTAGGTGATCGTGCCGAAGTCCGGCTGCCCAGTCAGCGGGCACACACTCGTGAACTCCGGGCAGATGATCTCGATGGAGTAGTCCCGGCCGGGCCGGGGGTTCGGGAAGGTGTCGAGCTGGTCGGCGCTGGGGGTCTCGGTCAGTTCCATCTCGACACGTTCCAATCGATCCGGGGGGCGTGCGGCGGGGGTCGCTGTCTGTAGTGTAATCAGCCCCCCCGCCACCACCAACCCCGGCGCGAGTCATGCCCAAAGCCGTCGTCCTCTTGAGTGGCGGACTCGACAGCGCCACCGCGCTCGCGGTCACGAAGCGCGACGGCTTCGAGGTCGCCGCGCTTTCGGTCGATTACGGCCAGCGCCACCGCGTCGAACTCGAAATGGCGACCGAACTCGCCGCCGCGTTCGGCGTGGCTGACCACCGCACCGTTACGCTGGATTTACGCGCCATCGGCGGCAGCGCCCTGACAAGCACCATCGACGTGCCGAAAGACCGGCCCACCGAAGCCATGGGCGCCGGGGTGCCGGTGACATACGTGCCGGCGCGGAACACGATTTTGCTCGGCGTGGCACTGGGGTTCGCGGAAGTCGTGGGCGCGTTCGACCTGGTGATCGGGGCCAACGTTTTGGACTACTCCGGCTACCCCGACTGCCGGCCGGAGTTCCTGGGCGCGTTCGAGCAGTTGGCGAACCTGGCCACCCAGGCCGGGGTCGAGGGGCGCGGCAAGTTCCGGGTGCGGGCGCCGCTCTTGCACCTGAAGAAGTCCGAGATCATCCGCCTCGGCACCGAACTCGGCGTCGATTACGCGCTGACACTGAGCTGCTACGACCCGGATACCGACGGGCGCGCGTGCGGGCGGTGCGACAGTTGCCAGTTGCGGCGGTCGGGGTTTATGGAGGCGGGCGTCGTGGACCCGACGCGGTACCAGTAGCGGGGCCGCGCGACCCGCCCGCCCGTATAATCTCCCCCGTCCCCGCCTTCCCTGAGTGCCCGCGCCATGCCGTCGGACTCGATCACCGCCTTCTGGGGCCGCGCCAAACTCGACGGGCTGCCGTGCGCAGCGGTGGCCGACGACCCGACGCTGCCGCAGGCGGGTGTCGCGCAGCTCCAGTTCGCGCTCCGGGAGCGCGGCCTGTGGAACCCCGCGCTCGCCGAAGTGGTAGAGGGCGTGATCGACCTCGAATCCGCCCCCCCTCCGGCCGCGCCCGCCCCCCCGGCAGAGTTCGCACCGGAGTCGCTCAGCGGCACCGCGCTCGCGGCCCCGCCCCGGCCCGCCACCGCCCCGAGCGCCCCCGTGGACCGCGGCCGGCTGTACCTGTTAATCGGCGTCGCCGTCGGGCTGCAGGTGCTCGCGGTGTTCCTGTGGGTCGTATTCATCCTCAAGCCGTTTAGCAGTGGCCCCCCCGCGCCGGCCCCGGCCAGCGGCAAGGTGCGCGGCGTGAGGGCGGGGTCGTGATCGCCGCGATCAGCCAGGCGTGTACGCTCACGACGCCCTTCGCCGACGACATCGTCGGGCTAGTCGGCGGCGGCGCGGTGGCCGTGGAAGTCTGGCTCCCCAAACTCGAAGCGCACCTCGAAGCCAACTCGGTCGCCGATACGCTCGAGTTGGTGCGCGCCCGGAACCT
>CAXTPM010000013.1:12006-12903 GCA_964245865.1 uncultured Fimbriiglobus sp.
CGACCAGTTCCGCGCGCGCCTCGACCTCTGCCAGACGTTCGCCATCTCCGTACTGGTCGTCGGGGCCGACTTCCCCCCCCGTCCCGACGAGACCGCCCTGCAGCGGGCGATGGTGAGCTTGGTGCAGGCCGCGCGCTGGGCGGCGGGGTTCAATGTCCGCCTTGCAGTCGAGTTCGACGGAAGTGCCGGGTTCTGCACCAACCTCGACACGGCCCTCAGTCTCGTGGAGCAGTGCGGCGAGGCGAACGTAGGGGTCTGCCTGGACGCGTTCCACTACCACAAGGGGCCGAGCAAGTCGCACGACCTGAGTCGGCTCACCCTCGCCAACCTGGCGCACGTGCAGGTGTCGGACGTGGCCGGGGTGCCGCGCGAGTGGATGACCGACGCCGACCGCGTCTTCCCCGGCGAGGGCGACTTCGACCTCGCCCCGCTCTTCGCGCGCCTGCGCGAAATTAAGTACGCGGGGGCGGTGTCCTTGGAACTGATGAACCCCGTGCTGTACGCGGCGAAGCCCGCCCAAGTCGCCGAGTTGGGGCTGACGGCCCTGGGGCGGTATGTAGGGAAGGATGAGGGATGAGATCAGACAGCAATCCGTGAAAGCCCGGCGACCGTCGCCGGGGCCGAACCCAGACCCGGCCACGTTCGTGACCGGGCTTTCCGCGCCCCACCCTTCTACATCAATCTTCGTCCCTCATCCTTCATCCTTTCCCCAAGATGCCCAAGCCGGAGCCGGTCACCCCGCCCTTGCCCGAACTCGTGGGCCAAGCCCCCGCGATGCAGGACGTGTACCGCCTCGTGGCCCGCGCCGCGCCGAGCAAGTCGATCGTGCTGCTCATCGGCGAGACCGGGACCGGCAAGGAGGTCGTCGCCCGCGCGGTGCACAAGCGCAGCCGCCGG
>CAXTPM010000013.1:12913-21392 GCA_964245865.1 uncultured Fimbriiglobus sp.
GGGCCGTACATTCGCGTCAACTGCGGGGCGCTGCACGAGAACCTGCTGGAGAGCGAGCTGTTCGGCCACGCCAAAGGGGCGTTCACGGGTGCTATCGAGAACAAGCCCGGCCGCTTCGAGGCGGCGCACGGCGGCACGATCTTCCTGGACGAAATCAACTCGATGACGCCTAAGCTGCAGGTGAAACTGCTGCGCGTCTTGCAGGAGAGCGAGTTCGAGCGCGTCGGCGAGAACGCCACCAAGCGGGTCGATGTGCGCGTGGTCGCCGCCACCAACGCCGCGCTCGAAGATTTGGTCGATGCCGGGCTGTTCCGCGAAGACCTCTACTACCGGCTCAACGTGGTGCCGATCACCCTGCCGCCGCTGCGGGAGCGGCGCGAGGACATTCCCGCGCTCGCGCAGTTCTTCCTCACGAAGTACGCCGCGGCCAACAAGCTCCCGGCCGTGCCCGAACTCACCGAGCCGGTCCTGGCGGCGCTGCGCGGGCACGACTGGCCGGGGAACGTGCGCGAACTCGAGAACGCCGTCGAGCGCATGGTGGTGCTCTCCGACGGCCCGCACCTCCAGCCCGAGGTGCTGCGCCTCGACCGCTCGCGCTCGGTGGGGCGCGGCCTCAAAGGGAGCGCCGGCGCGGGCGCCGACGTGCCGGGGCTGATCCGCGGGCTGGTCAAAATGGGGGTGGGCAGCAGCCTGCCGCCGGACGTGAAGCTCTACGACTACCTCGTCGGCGGCGTCGAGCGCGAACTCATCGAGCAGGTCATGCGGCAGTGCGACGAGGTGCAGGTGAAGGCCGCGATCCGGCTCGGGATCAACCGCAACACGCTGCACAAGAAAGTCGAGGAGTTCAAGGCGCGCGACGCGGAGGGCAACGGGGCGGCGGGGGAGTGAAGAAAAGTGTGAAGTGCGAAGAGTGAAGTGTGAAAGGAAGAGAGCACTTGGCTTGTGCCGGGCTTCTCTTCCTTTCACACTTCACTCTTCTCACTTCACACTTGGAGCGAAGCGGCCTACTTCGCCAGCTTCTCCAGCTCGTCCTTCATCGCCGGGCTGATCTGCGCCCCGCGGTTGGTCACTTTGCCGTCCTTGCCCACCAGCATCAGGTGCGGCACCATCTGCACGCCATAGGCGACCGCGAGCGGGCTGCGGTCGAGGCCACCGGGGGCGTGCAGGTGGACGCCCGGCAACTGCGCCGCCTGGATGGCAGCCGTCGCGCGCTCCTTGGTCTCGTCGAGGCTAATCGTGACCAGCGTCAAGCCCTTCGCGGCCAGGGGCTTGGTGGACTCGGCGAGCTTCTTGAGGTCGTCCTGCAGGCGCGCCTCCGCGGCCGGGTCGGTGCTCCAGTTGGCGTAGTAGAACACCACCGCCGACTTGCCCGCGAGTTGCGACACGTCGAACGGCTTGCCGTCGAGCGTACTCGATGGCGGCAGAGTCAAGGCTTGACCCTCGCTTTGCAGGCGCTTGACCGCGCCGGCGGCCTTCGCGGCCCGGTAGTCGCCGGGGAAGCTTGCCGCGAGCTTGTCGTACCACTTCTTGGCCGAGTCCTCGCCGTCCTTGCCGGCGAACTCGTGCGCCACCGCCAGGCGCATCATCGCCTCGGCCGCGTCCTCGCCGGCGGGATACCGGCCCACGTAGCTCTCAAGGGACTCGCGCCACCACTTCTGGACTTCGTTCGACTTCTCGGCGGCTTTGGCGGGGTCTTGCGCCGCGGCGGTCATCTTGACGGTGTACTCGGCCGCGAGCAGCCGGAACGCGGCGTAGGACGCCACCGACTTGGGCGCGTCTTTTTCGATGGGGCCGGTGAGCTGGCGCAGGCGGGTGAGCGCCGGGCTGTCCGGGCCGCTACTCTCCGCGGCGGCGGCGTAGGAGTCCACCGTCTGCTTGAGCCACGGCTGCTGCTGCTCGCCCTGCGTCGCGGCGACGACCTTCTCCATGAGGGCCGCGCGGGCCAGGTGGTAGCGCGCCGCGTCGGCGGGGTTCGCCGGCAGCGGGACCGCCTCCATCTCCTTGATGAAGCCCTGCACTTCCGCCGGCACCGTCACCCCAGGCGTGCCCCCGTCGATCGCCCCCGTCGCCGCGCCGGCGGTCGGGCCGTCGATCAGCTTCCACGCCCGCCCGACCTGCACCATGTCCCCGACTTGGAACAGGTCGGCCTTGTTCGGGCCACTCTCGTAGAGCACCGTCACCGTGGGGAGCCGCACGAGGTCCGCGGCGCTGCGCAGGCTGTCGCCGGGCACGACGTTGGGCAGTCCCATCTCCGCGTGCAGCCACCGGGCGGTGGGCGCCATCGGCATCGCGGCAATCGCGTCCTGGAACTTCTTCGGGGCGCCGGCGACGCGCGCCGAAATCTTTGCCACCTCCGAGTCGGGCAGCTTGAGCGACTTCAGCTCCTCGGGCGTGACTAGGAGCGCCTGGAAGCGCTTGGCGTCTTTGGCCTGGATCGCGGCGAAGAGTTCCTGGCTCGCCTCGGCGGGGCTGATGTCGTACCAGACATCGACGCCGCCGTCGCCATCGACATCGCCGCCCCAGCGCCCGCCGTTGGCGCCCAGCCAGCGGAACTGCCGGGGCGAGCCGTCGATCTCGCGGTACGCCTCGGCGCCGTTGAGGTAGAAGTAGGCGATGTTCGGCTTGCCGCGCCCGGCGGTGTCGATGAACTGCCGCACCAGCCGGCCCTGGCCGTCGATCAGCTTATAACCCGTGGCGGGGGCGGGGTACGGGACCGCCTCGACGCGGCACCCGGCCAACTCCGGCCCGGCGGGGGTGCTCACGACGGCGCTTTGGTGGACCGGCTTGCGCGCGAGGATTTCTTCGACTTTGGGGGGTTGCGCCTGCGCCAGAGCGGCCGGCGCCAGCCCGGCGGTCAGCGTCAGCCCGGCGATCAGCCGCAGGGAGTAGCGGGTGCGGTGCATGGGTTTCGTCCTCACGGAACTTCGGAGCGGTCGGCGGGAGTCGTATCGGCCGGTCCCGCCGGCGCGCTCGAGTCGAAGCCGGGCGCGGCCGGCAGAATCGGCCTACCCCGCGGGGGCGGCGGGGCGTACCTTACCACCATGACCGGGCTACCGAACTTGCGGCCGAGCGTCGTCGGCAAACTCAACGAGCGGCGGGTCTTGCGCGAAATCCAGGCGCGCGGGCCGCTCTCCCGCGCCGACCTGGTGCGCCAGACCGACCTCTCCGCCCCCACGGTGTCCAAGGCGGTGGGGAGCCTGATCGCCGCCAAACTGGTGGAGGAACTCGCGCCCCCCGGCCCGGCGCGCGGGCGCCCCGCGGCGGTTGTGCGCCTGGCGAGTAGTACGGCGCAGGTGCTCGGCGTGGTGGTCGATGCCGGCACCACCGCGGTGGTCGCGGCCGGCCTCGACGGGTCCGTGCATACCACCAAGAGCGTGCCGACGACGACGAGCTACGTCGAGTTGATCGACCGCGTCGCCGCCGCGTGCCGGGAACTCATGAATCGGCCCGGCGTCACGACGTTCGGCGTGGGCGTGAGCCTGCCGGGACTGTTGGACTACCGCGCGGGCACATCCGTACTGAGTCCGAACGTCCACGCCACCGACGGCCACGCCCCCGCAGCCGACCTCGCCGAGCGCCTGGACTGCGAGTGCGTCGTGATCCAGGAGATGCACGCCTTGTGCCTGGCGGAACTCGCCACGGGGCAGGCGGCGGGCCTATCGGATTTCGCCATCCTGGATGTCGGCGTCGGGGTCGGCCTCGGGGTGATGAGCGGCGGGCGCCTGTTGAAGGGGCACCGCGGCCTCGCGGCCGAGTTGGGCCACGTCACCGTGATGGCCGAGGGCGGCCGGCCGTGCGGCTGCGGCAACGCGGGGTGCCTCGAAACGGTGGCGAGCGACGCGGCCCTGGCGGCGCGGCTCTCGGAACGGCTGGGCCGGCCGGTGGGCGTGCCCGAGGCGCACGAGTTGGCGAGCGCCGGCGGGGCGCGCCCCGAGTTGGCCGCGGTCGCCGGCTACCTGGGCCTCGGCGTCGCGGCGGTCGTCAACTTGTTTAACCCCCAGGCGGTGTTCGTCCACTCGGAGTTGGTGCGGCGCGACCCGAAGTTTCTGGGGATGGTGCGCGCGGCGGTGGCGAAGCGTGCCCTGCCGCCGAGCTTGGCCGGGTGCCAGGTGCTCCCCGCGCAGGGCACCAAGCCCGCCGGGGCGGTGGCGGCGATCCTGCGGCGGCTCACCGACGCGGTGGTGCCGGGGCTGGAGTTGGACTAGGCAGTTCGATAGCCTTCTTCCTGTCCCCTCCCCCCTCAGGGGGGAAGGGGCAAAGCCACCCGAATCCGCGATATCTCACTTTGCACTGCCAAGCTGTCCCGCTACACTCACTCTGCGTTGCAAAGCCAAACCCGCACCCGCGGAGCCGCCCGCCATGTCCCCCGCCCACTCCGCCCGCTCGCTCGACGCCGTCCTGCGCGGCGAGGCCGACCCGCTCGCCCCCGACGGCCTGCGCCCCGGCCCCCTCGCCCGCGCCACCCTGGGGCTGGCCGCGCTCTCCGGCGCGTGCGTGGGGGTGTACGGCGCCACCCGCCCCGACGGCCCCGAGTGGCGGCTGGTCGTCGCGGCTGCGGTGAAAGTTCCGCTGCTGATTCTGCTCACGGTGCTGGTCACGTTCCCGTCGCTCTACGTCTTCGGGGCGCTGCTCGGCGGCCGGCTGCGGGCCGGGGCGCTCGTGCGGCTGGTGGCGGCGGCGTGCGCGGTGCTCAGCGCCGTGGCGGCGGGGTTCGGCCCGGTGGTGGCGTTCTTCTCGGTCTCGACCACGAGCTACCCGTTCGTGCTGCTCTTGAACGTGGCGGTGTTCGCGCTCGGGGGGCTGTTCGCGGCCGGGTACGTGCGGCGGGCGGTGGCGCGCTCGGCGCCCGACGACGGCACGGGGCGGCGGGTGGTGCTCGCCTGGCTGGTGCTGTTCGGGCTGGTGGGGTCGCAGATGGGCTACGTTCTGAGGCCGTTCGTGGGCGCGCCGGGGGTCGAGTTCGCGTGGCTGCGGCCGCGCGGCGGCTCGTTCGCGCAGGCCATCGTCAACGCGGTCGTCGCGCTCGTCGGGTCGTGAGGCGCCTGATTCGACTGGGGCGGCTGGTGCGCGGCCGACCCAGGGCGCGGCTCTCCCTTGCGGCGGTACTCGCCGGCGGCGCGGCCTACGGGGCGTGCATGGGTAGCTATGCCGGGCGCCCCGTTCAAGTGGTCTACTCGGCGACCAAGGTGCCGGTCCTGCTCGGCCTCACCGCGGCGCTGGCACTCCCTGGGTTCTTCGTGCTGAACACGCTGCTGGGGTTGCGGGCCGACTGGCCGAGGGCGCTGCGCGCGGTGGCCCGGTCGCAGGCGGCGGTGGCGACCGCGCTCGGCGCGACGGCGCCACTGGTGCTCGTGTGGTACTCCGCCGGGCCGCGCTACCAGGCGGCGACCTTGTTCAGCGGCGGCGCGTTCCTGCTGGCGAGTCTGGCAGCGCAGTGGCGCTTGCGTCGCGCGTACCGGCCGCTGGTCGCGCGGGACTCGCGGCACCGCCTGGCACTCGGCGCGTGGCTGGGGGTGTACGTGTTCGTCGGGATTCAACTGGCGTGGGTGCTGCGCCCCTTCGTCGGCGACCCGGCCACGCCGCCGGCGTTCTTCCGCGCCGGCGAGTGGGGGAACGCGTATGTGGCCCTGGCCGGGGTGGTGGCAGGGGCGCTGCGATAGGGACGCTAGTCGCCCGGCGGGGGAGGCCTCACCCCCCGGCCCCCTCTCCTAGGAGGAGAGGGGGTGATCGTCAGCGCGGGCCTTAAACAGTGGCTGGCACCCGAAGAAAACTCGCCCAGCACGTTTCTCCCCCTCTCCTCCTGGGAGAGGGGGCCGGGGGGTGAGGTCTCTGAGCAGGCCCGGCTGCTAAACCCCCACCCCCCTCAGCCGCCCAGCCCCGACTCGCGCCGCCGTCACCCTCGGCGCCCCGCCGTCGCGCCGTCCCAGTAACTCCTCGTAAATCCCCAACACTTCGGCAGCCGCGTTCGGCCAGCCGGCCTGCTCGCAGTAGGCGTTCGCGTTCGCAACCAGCTCGCGCTTTTCGACCTCGCTCGCGGCCAATCTCTCGATGGTCCAGGCGAGTTCGTGCGGCGCTTTGGGGTTACAAAGCTTGAGGCAGTTGTGCTTGCCGGCGAGTTCGCGGAACGTCGGGATCGTGCTGGCCACCACCGGCTTGCCGGAACTCACCGCCCAGGTGATCGCGGCACTCGACGCGAGCTTGGGGTCGGTGTACGGGGCGAGGCAAATGTCGGTCGCGGCGTGGTACAGGTCGAGGGTTTCGGTCGGCACGTGGCCGGTAATCACCAGGCGGCGCGGGTCGCCCTGCCAGTCCTTGAGCATGCGGTCCAGCGTCCGGTCGCGCCCCTCGGGGTGGGGTCCGCCGACGGCCGCGAAGACGAAGTGTTCGGGGAGTCGTTCGAGGGCTTTGACCACGTCCAGGTGGCCCTTGTACTGGGCGATGAAGCCGAACAGGCTCAAGAGCGTGCAGCCGGCGGGGAGGCCGAGGCGGGCCTTCGCCTCGGCGCTCGGCATCTCGCGCACTACCTCCGCGCGCTCGCCGACGCCCATCGGGATCACGCGCACCAGTTCGTCGCTCACCCCCAGGCGGATCAGTTGCAGCCGCGAGCGCTTGGTGTGGACGACCACGCGGACTTTGCGGCGCGGGTCGCCGAGGGTGCGCTTCGGCTTCCAGCCGAACAGGCTCCCCTTGACGAATTTCTTGAGGCGCTCCGCCGGCGTCGGCAACTCGGGCACGAAGAACGGCATGGTGTGGAACGTGGCCACCACGGGGACGCGCAATCTGTGGAGCGATTCCAGGGTGCGGAAGAACTGCCGGTTGCCGTCGGGGATGCGGTCCACGGGGCCGAAGAACGAGAACTCGTGCTGGAAGTGCACTAAATCGAAGCCCTGCGCGCGCTCCACGAGGCGCGCGAGTTTCGCGGCCCACTCGCGCGGCGCGAGGTACGCCGAGTCGGCACGGTTCACCGGCTCGACTTCGCTTTCGATGCCGCGCGCGTCGAGTTCGCGCACCAGGTCGGCGCAGTAGCCCGCGATGCCGCAGCGCTCGCCGTAGGTCGAATAGTGCAGCACGCGCATGGCAGTCACCGGGATACGGGGGTGGCGGATCGGAGGACATCGGCGAGCGATTCGGCGGTGCGGCGCCAGGTGAACCGGCGGGCGTGGATGGCGGCGGCGCGGCCCCTGGCCCGCATCAGTGCGGGGTCGGAGGCGGCGAGCCAGAGGGCGTCGATCACCGCGCGGTCGGGGACGCGGCCCCACGAGCCGGCGTAGGGGCCGACGGCGGCCCGCGCGGCTTCGGCGGGCAGCACGAACGCCACCGAGTCGTCGAGCAGCGTCTCCAGCCCGCCGCCGAGCGGCGAGACCGCCGCGCGCCCGCACGCCATCGCCTCCAGCACCGGCAGGCAGAACCCCTCGCCGCTACTCAGGTTCACGAGTGCCGAGAGCGAGCCGTACCACGCCGCGAGTTCGGCGTCGGTCAGGTAAGCGCGCACGACCTCGATGCGCGGGTCGCCGGCTGTGTCGATCACTTCGGGGCCGGGCGTCAGTTTCAACCGGAGGCGAACGGCCTCGCCGCCCCGTTCGAGCGGGAAGGCGGCGCGGAAGCACTCGACCAGTTGGCCGACGTTCTTGCGCACGCCGCCGTCGCCCAGCGCCGCGACCGCGCCGAAGGTGGGCACCGCCGGCCACGTCCCGGCGGGCAAATAGGTCGAGTCGTCGTAGCCCAGCGGCACCACGACCGCCGGCACCCGCAGGCCGTGGCGGGCGAGCACGCGCGCCTGGTGCGCCGTCGGCACGACTACCGCGCGGGCGCCGCCCAGGAGGCGAACCCACCCCGGCTCCCAGTGGTCGGACTCCCACATCGTCAGCACCACCGACGCGGAATCGACGCCGAGCCGCGCCAGAATCGGCGGCGCCCCGACCACCAGGCGCAGTGTTGGGGGTGGCGTGCCCGGATGGACTGCCGGGATCGGCCACTCGGGGCGCAGGCAGGCGCGCGCGTCGGGCCGCACCGCGACGCCGGCCTCGGGCAGGTGCCTCCACAGGGCCGCGACGACGCGGTCGTAGCCGCTGAACCCCCGCAACTCGCCGGCCAGACTCACACTCAGCGGCAGCGGCGCGGAGTTCGACGTGACCGCCGGCAACAGCGACGCGGCCGGCAGGTACGAGCGCTCGTCGCGCAACCCGCCGACGAGTTTGCGGCTCAAAGTGCGGAATCGGCCGCGCGCCAAGTCGGCGCCAGCCCGACGGAGCGCCGGGCCGAGGCAGCGGTACGACCGCACCAGCCGCCACTTCGCCCGCGCCGCCTGGACCGAGAGGCGCAGCGGGCCGAGGCGCGTGAGGCGGAACTCGCCGAGCGCCGCGGGTCCGCCCAGGCTCAGGCGCACCCGGTCGCACGCCGCGCCGAGGTGGAGCGCGTAGGACTCGTCGAGGCGGGAGTCGAAGCGGAACGACTCCCGCGCCACCGCCGCGTCGCCGGC
>CAXTPM010000014.1:0-8278 GCA_964245865.1 uncultured Fimbriiglobus sp.
AGCCGGCCGCGCCAGCAGGTACAGCCTGCCGTCTACCAGTGGGCTGGCGTTAACGGCCCCTCGGCGGCCCAGCAAGCGGCGGCGAGAACGCAGGCGGCGGTCGTGAGTCGCATGGCCCCCCCCTCAATGAACGCGGCATTCACCCCGCCGCGTCCGCCCCCTCCGCCCCCTCCGCCCGCGCCGTGTCGGCCTCCAGCCCGCTCGCCCCGAGGCACCACAGCACGCCCCCCAGCGCGATCACGCCGGTCAGGAACCAGAACGCCGTCTGCAAGCTCGTCGCGTCGGCGATCGCACCAATGATCGGCGGGCTAATCACGTCGCCCAGGGCGTGAATGACGAGGATGTTAATCGCAAACGCCGTGGCGCGCATGTGCGACGGCACGACGTTGGCCAGGACCGTGAACGCCGGGCCGGTGTGCAGGAACAGGAAAAAGATCGTGAAGTACGCCGCCACCCACGCCAGCGGGAACGGCAGCGTAATCATCGCCACGTAGCACGGCACCGCCAGGAGCGCCCCGAGGCCGATGATCCAGAAATAGGCGCCCTTCACGCGCCGGCGCAGGTACTCCCCGGCCCACGCCCCGGCGGCGGTCGCGGTGAGGCCGCCGAGCACGATAATTACGCCGAAGTAGATCGACACCGTCCCCTCCCTCGGCGACTCCGGCGTCGTACTCGCCTCGATGACCGGCGAGAGGTAGAGCGCCTCCTGCTCGCGCGACAGCGCCCCGGCCAGGTGGAGCTTGAACGGAATCTTCCCCCGCGCCTCGCCGTCGGCTTTCGCGCGCAGCGCCTCGACCACATCGGCGGGCAGCGCCGGCCGGCCGGCGTCGGGCTTCGGGTCGGCGAGTTCCGATAACACCTCGCCGCTCAGACGGTACTGGCTCTGCCGCTGCGTGACGTACTCCGGCACCCAGACTGCCAAGCCGCCGATCACGAACGTGATCGCCGTCATGCCCGCGCAGCAGAGTACGAACGAGCGCACCCCGGCGAGGTGCCTCAGCACGTCGAAGTAGCTCTGCGACGCCTCGGCCTCGGTGAGTTCGGGGCGAGGCAGTTCCTTGCGCGCGAAGCAGAGCAGACCCAGGATCAGGCCGGCATACGTTACGAAGAACGCGTGCCGCCAGTTGCCGCCGAGCGCGAGTACCAGCCCGCCGGTGACGAAGCCCAGCGCGCTGCCGATGGGGATGGCCATGTTGAACAAGGCCATCACCACGCCGCGCCGCTCCGGCGGGAAGCTGTCCGCGAGGAGCGCCGACGCCACGGGGCCGTAAGCCCCCTCGCCGACGGCGATCAGGCAGCGCATCCCCAGGAGCATCGCGTAACTCGTCGCAAACCCCGAGGTGCCGCTCGCTAGGCTCCAGACCGTCACCCCCAGGCCCAGAATGACCCAGCGCCGGTAGCCGTGGCCGTCGAGCCACCCCACCACGGGGCTGACGACCATGTAGGCGACCATAAACGCACTGGTGAGCAGCCCGCCCTTGGTCTGGAGGTACACGTCGCGCGCGTCGAAGAGAGTGCCGTCGCTGAGGATTTTCGGCAAGACCGCGGAGAGCACCTGCCGGTCGATGTAGTTGAACAGGTTGATCGATAGGAGCAGCACGAGCGCGGGGACGGCGCCGGGGGCGGCTTTGGCGAGGGCGGGTTGCATGGGGCGGCTCGGCGCGGGGGGCGGGCGGGGAGCGGCTAGAGTAAGCGGAAACGGGAAAAGTGTGAAGTGCGAAGAGTGAAGTGTGAAGTGTGAAACGAAGACGTGACAGTCAGACCTCCGTCTGCGTTTTACACTTCACTCTTCGCACTTCACACTTCGCTTCCTGACCCCGACTCCGTCCGCCGCTTGACACCCGCCGCGCAACCCCCTAATCTGAGTCTTTGGCCCGCACCAATCGCACCGCCGGAAACTCGCCCGCAATGGTCGTCTCGAAAAAGTCGCTGCGCAGCCGCCGCAACCGCTGCCGGTTCTGCACCAAAGAGGGCTGCCCGCGCCCCACGTTTGTGGACTACAAAGACGTGCAGGCGCTCAAGAAGCTCACCAACAACCAGGGCAAGCTCATGGGCCGCAAGCGCAGCGGCCTCTGCGCCGCGTTCCAGCGCGAAGTCTCGACCGCCATCAAGCGGGCGCGCTTTATGGCCCTGATGCCCTACGTCGGCGACCAGTAACCGGCCGCGCCGAGGTCCGCCGTGCCGCCGCAGAACCCTAGCCTCGACGCCGCGTTCGCCGAGGCCGTGCGCCTGCACCAGGCCGGCGAGTTCCTGCAGGCCGAGGCCGCCTACCGCGCGATCCTGCAGGGCGCCGGCGCCCACCCGCCGACACTTTGTAACCTGGGCGTCTTGCTCACCAAACTCGGCCGCGGCGACGAGGCGGTGCAGAGCTACACCCTCGCACTCGCCGCCAGCCCCGACTACCCCGACGCGCACTTCAACCTCGGCAACGTCCACCGCCGCGCCGGCGAACTGGCCCTGGCGGTTGAACACTACCAGGCGTGCCTGCGCTCCAACCCCCAGCACGCCAGCGCCGCGTTTAATCTGGGCCTCAGCTACTCGCAGATGGGCGAACTCGAGGGCGCGGTCGCCGCGTTCCGCCTGAACGTGGGGCTGGAGCCGAAGAACCCCGAGGGGCACACCCGGCTGGGCGACGTGCTCGCCCGCAGCGGCAAACTCCCTGAGGGCATTGCCGCGTTCCGCAAGGGGCTGAGCTACCAGCCGAACGACCACCGCGCGCTCTACAACCTCGGGCTAGCGCTCGCCAACGCCAACCAGATGGCCGAGGCTCAGACGGTACTCCAGCAGGCACTCAAGCTCAAGCCGGACTACGCCGAGGCCCACAACGCGATGGGGCTGAACCTCGAAGCGGCGGGTCGCAAGGACGACGCGGTCTTCCACTACCAGACGGCCGTCAAGCTCAAGCCCGACCTCGCCGACGCCTGGTCGAACCTCGGCACTAGCCTGAGTGAGCAGGGACTCGCCGACCAGGCGATCGACTGCCTGCGCAAATCGCTGGAGTTGCGCCCCGAGTCGCCGGCGATCCACTCGAACCTCTTGCTGATGCTCAACTACAGCTCGCGCTTCACTCCCGAGCAAGTGGCCAAGGAGCACCGCGGCTACGGCGAGCGCTACGCCCCGACCGCCCCGGCGCCGCCCAGTGTGCCGAAGCCGCACGACGCAACCCGGCCGATCCGCGTCGGGGTCGTGTCGAGCGACTTCCGGCAGCACACGGTGAGCGGATTCCTGGAACTCGTTTTGACGCACCATGACAAACGCGCGACGGAATTCTACTGCTACTCGACTACCACCCGCCCCGACGGCATCACCCAGCGCCTGACACCCCTTGCGGCGCAGTTCCGGCAGGTCGGCGTCATGCCCGATCGGCGGCTGTTCGAGCAGATGGTGGCCGACCGGCTCGACATCCTCATCGACACCAACGGCCACACTGCCGGGAACCGGATGCTCCTGCTCGCCGCCCGGCCGGCGCCCGTGTGCCTGACACTGTTCGGCTACCCGAACTCGACGGGCCTCAAATCGGTCGATTACCGCGTGACCGACGCGATCTCCGACCCCTACGGCAAGGGCGAGCCGCTGTCTGTTGAGAAGCTGTTGCGGCTCCCCGAGGTGCCGTGGGTCTACGCACCGCCGCGCGAACCTGTCGCCGAAGTCGGGCCGCTGCCGGGCCTAGCGACCCGCGCGTTCACGGTCGGGTGCCTGAACAACCCGGCGAAAATCTCCGAGGCGTGCCTGAAGGCGTGGGCGACCCTGATCCAGTCGGTCGCCGGGAGCCGGCTAGTGCTACTCTCGGGCACCTCGCAGGCCGCGGCGAAGCGCCTCTCGGACTACTTTACCCGCGCGGGAATCTTGAGAGACCGCGTCGAGTTCCTGCCGCGCATGGGAACCGCCGACTACTTCGCCGCCTACGGCAAGCTCGATTTATCGCTCGACCCGTTCCCCTACAACGGCGGCGTCACCACGGGGGACAGTTTCTACATGGGCGTGCCGGTCGTCACCGTCGCGGGCGCCACGTATGCCGGGCGGCAGGGCGTGATGGCGAACAAGGCGCTCGGCCTAGAGGAGTTCACGGTGCAGAAGCCCGAGGAACTGGCCGCGTGCGTGAAGGGCTGGATGGCCCGCCGCCCCGAACTCGCGGAGTTGCGGGCGAACCTGCGCTCGCGGCTGATGTCGAGTCCCTTGGGCGACGCCCCGCGCTACGTGCGGAACCTCGAAGCCGCGTTGCGGAAGGTGTTCGCCGAGCGGCTGGCGGCGCAGTAAGCGACCTCACGCTCGCCCCCTCTCCCAAAAGGGGAGGGGGCGAGCGTGATGCATTGTGTCAAGCAGTGGCGTACCCAGTAGATCAAGCTAGCACCCACGCTCGCCCCCTCCCCTTTTGGGAGAGGGGGTTGGGGGGTGAGGTCGCTTAACCCGCCCGAGACCCCACCGCCATGCCCCGCTACGCCCCAGGTGAAATCGAGCCGCGCTGGCAGGCGTTCTGGCAGTCGCACGCCACCTTCCGCACCCCCGACCCCGGTTCGCCCGAAGTCGCGGGGAAGCCGAAGTATTACATCCTCGACATGTTCCCGTACCCTTCGGGCGCCGGCCTGCACGTCGGTCACCCCGAGGGCTACACCGCGACGGACATTCTGGCGCGCTACCACCGCATGGCCGGCTACCACGTGCTGCACCCGATGGGGTGGGACGCCTTCGGGCTGCCGGCCGAGGAGTACGCCCGCCGCACGGGGCAGCACCCGCGCGCCACCACAGTTGCGAACATCGCCAACTTCCGCCGGCAGATTCAATCGCTGGGCTTCAGTTACGACTGGGAGCGCGAGGTCGATACGACGGACCCCGACTACTTCCGCTGGACGCAGGCGATCTTCCTCACACTCCATGATACCTGGTACGACGCCGAATCGGGACGGGGCCGGCCGATCAGCGAGTTGCCAATCGACCCGGCGTTGAGGGAACTCGGCGAGTCGGCGGTGCGCGAGTTCACCGACAACCATCGCCTGGCGTACCAGGCCGAGGCGGTCGTCAACTGGTGCCCCGCGATGGGGACGGTGCTAGCCAACGAGGAAGTGGTTGACGGCAAGTCCGAGGTCGGCGGGCACCCCGTCGAGCGCCGCCCGCTGCGCCAGTGGCTGCTGCGCATCACGGCGTATGCCGAGCGCCTGCTGAACGACTTGGAGTTGGTCGATTGGCCGGAGTCGATCAAGAAGATGCAGCGGCAGTGGATCGGCCAGAGCCACGGCGCGGAGGTGGTCTTCGCCGTGCCGGGGTTCGCCGAGCCGATCACGGTATACACCACGCGGCCCGACACGCTGTTCGGCGCCACCTACTTGGTCCTGTCGCCCGAGCACCCGCTGATCGCGGCGATCACCGCGCCGGATCAACGGCACGCCGTCGAGGCGTACCAGCGCGCCGCGGCGTCCAAGAGCGAGCAGGACCGCGCCGACGCCAAGACCAAAACCGGCGTCGATACCGGCGTGACCGCCATCAACCCTGCCACGGGCCAGCCGATTCCCATTTGGGTCGCCGACTACGTGCTGAGCGGCTACGGCACCGGCGCCATCATGGCCGTGCCGGCGCACGACGAGCGCGACTTCGAGTTCGCCAGGGCGTTCGGCTTGCCGATTGTGACCGTGGTCGAGCCGTCGGCCGAGTTCTTGAAGAAGACCGGCAGCACACGCGACGACTTGGCCAAGGCGTACACCGACGACGGCGTGGCGATCAACTCCGGCGAGTTCACCGGCCTCGCTACCGATGCGGCCATCGAGGCCGTCATCGCCAAACTGGAATCATCGGGCGCCGCCGTTCGCAAGGTGAACTACAAGCTGCGCGACTGGCTGTTCAGCCGCCAGCGCTACTGGGGCGAGCCGTTCCCGCTGCTGCACGAGTTGGACTCCGACGGCAACCCCACCGGCGTGGTACGTCGGCTGGCGGTGGACGACTTGCCGCTGCGCCTGCCGGACCTGGAGGACTTCCGCCCCACCGGCAGTCCCGAGGGGCCGCTGGCCAAGGCGACGGCGTGGCGCGAAGTCACCCTGGACGGGGTGCGCTACCGGCGCGAGACCAACACGATGCCGCAGTGGGCCGGGTCGTGCTGGTACTACCTGCGCTACATCGACCCGCACAACGCCTTGGCACTGGCCGATCCCGAGAAGCTGAAGTATTGGCTCCCCGTGGACCTGTACGTCGGCGGCGCCGAGCACGCCGTCTTGCACCTGTTGTACAGCCGCTTCTGGCACAAGGTGCTGTTCGACCGGGGCGTGCTGCCGGGGCCGGAGCCGTTCCAGCGGTTGGTGAACCAGGGGATGATTCTAGGCGAGGCCGAGTACAAGCTGACGCGCGAGGTCGGCGACCGGGAGCGGGCGCGGCTTGAAGCGCTGGGGTACGCGGTGGCGTTGGCCGGCGACGAACCCGACTCGGGCTACACCATCCAGCGCGGCGGCGCGAAGCTCGACGCCGAGCACGTGGTGAAGGCAAGGGGCAAGACGGTGCTGAAAGACGCGCCCGATGTCGAGGTGGCGAGCGCGGCCGAGAAGATGTCCAAGTCGCGCGGCAACGTCGTCAACCCCGACGACGTGGTCCGCGAGTTCGGCGCCGACACGCTGCGCCTCTACGAGATGTTCATGGGGCCGCTAGAGGCCACCAAGCCCTGGAACACCGCCGACATTCAGGGGCCGCACCGCTTCCTGGCGCGCGTCTGGCGGCTAGTTGTGGACGAGGCGGCACCGGAGGTGGCACTGTCGCCTGGCGTCACCGACGCGCCGCCGGCGCCCGAGACGCTGCGCCTCTTGCACCGGACGATCCAGAAAGTGACCGACGACACCAAGGCGCTCCGGTTCAACACCGCGATCTCGGCCCTCATGGAATGGACCAACCACCTCACCGCCCTGCCCGCGCGGCCGCGCGCCGTGCTGGCGCCGACGGTGCTCTTGCTCGCGCCCTACGCGCCGCACGTGTGCGAAGAACTCTGGGCCGCGCTCGGGCACGCCGCGAGCCTCGCCTACGAGCCGTGGCCGGTGGCCGACGCCAAGTTGGCGGCGGTCGAGTCGGTCGAGATCGCGGTGCAGGTCGGCGGGAAAGTGCGTGCGCGCTTAAGCGTGCCCGCCGCGACGCCGAGTTCGGAGCTAGAGTCCCTCGCATTGAGTGACCCGGCGGTGGTCGCGGCGCTGGCCGGGGCCGTCCCGAAGGGCGTGCGCGTGGTGCCGGGGCGGCTGGTGGTGATTTCGGTCTGAGCCGGGGAGTTCGCCGTGGTTCGCCTGACGGTCGCGGCGCTACTTACCCTCGCCATCGCCGTGGCCGGCGCCTGGTGGGTCGGCGCCACGTCGCCGCCCCCCGGCCTCGCGGCGGCGGACTTCTTCGAGTACCGCGCCGCCGCCGAAGTGCTCGCGCGCGGCGACAACCCCTACGACGGCCGCAATCTCTTGGCCATCCAGGTGCCCGGCGGCTGGGTGGACGACAAGTCGCCGCCCGACGCCCCGCGCGCCCAGATGATGTGGAACCCGCCGTGGGTGGCGCCCCTGATCCTGCCGTTCGCCTCCACCGACTGGGGGCCGGGATACCTGGCGTGGTGCGCGGTGCAGACGTGGCTCGTCGCGGCGTCGGCCCTGCTCTTGTGGTGGACTTACGGCGGGCGCACGCCGCTGGGCTACCTGGCCGCAGTCGCGGTGGCGCTCGTGTTCTCGCCGGACTACTTCGTGGTGGTGATGGGGCAGATTTCCGGCTACCTGCTGTTCGGCGTGGCCGGGTTCGCCACCGCGATGCGGGCCGGCCGGCCGGGCCTCGCCGGCGCCGCGCTCGCACTCACCGCCGTGAAGCCGCACCTGCTGCTGCCGCTGGGCGTGCTGTTGGGCGCGGCGGCACTCTCCGGCGACCGCGCAGCCCGGCGCGCGGCGCTGGTCGGCGGGCTGATTTTGCTGATTGCCGCGCTCTCGCCGCTGCCGCTGCGGCCGGGGGTGTGGGGCGAATACTTCCGCGCGGCGGCGGCGCCCGGCGACGAGTTTCACTTCGCGCCCTCGCAGTGGAACCCGCCAATCCCCGCCGGGTACTTGCGCCGCGCGCTGGGTCTGCCGACGGCCGCGCAGTTCGTGCCGAGTGTAGTCGTCACCGCCGCCGTTGTGGCCTACTGGTGGCCGCGCCGGCGCGGGTGGGACTGGCCGCGCGCCACGCCGCCGGTGGTGCTGCTAAGCATTCTGAGCACCGGCTACGGGGCGTGGCTGTTCGACCTCTGCGTGCTGCTAGTGCCCGTAACGCAGGCGGCGGCGTGGCTGGCGCGGTCGCCGAACCGGCT
>CAXTPM010000014.1:8288-13646 GCA_964245865.1 uncultured Fimbriiglobus sp.
GGTCGGGGCGGCGGCACTCGCGGCATCCGCCGCATCGGTCAACGCCGGGGTGTTCCCGAAGGTGCTGTGGACGAGCGCGATCGCGCTGGGGTACGCGGGGGCGGCGGTGGCGACCCGGCGGCACGTTTCGTCCGGCGTCCTGCCGAGGGGGTTTTGACTCGCTTTCCTCGTGCCGCGAACCTACCACCCCGCGGGTGCGGATCAAGCCGGCGGCGCGGCGAGTTCGGCGACCGGCACCGGCGGCGCGAGGTCCAACCGCCCCAGCCACGCCAGCCCCGGCATCCCGTAGGGGCGGAACTTCTCGGCACGCTCGCTGCCTTCCTCCACCAAGAGCGCCCGGTTGCGGCCCAGGCGGCTCGCGGCCGGGGTGTCGATTAGTTGGCTGCTGTCGGTCGCGCTCATCTGGAACAGCACGCGCAGCGAGAAGTCGCGCAGTCCCGCGCGGTCCACGGCCCGGTTCAGGTTCGTCAGCGAGTCGCACCACACCAGCGTGTGGAGTCCGACGGCCGGGCCGTCGCGCAGCAGCGTGGCGAACAGTTGGGCGGGGGGCGCGGCGCGGTCGGCCTTGCGCCCGAAGCCGAAGTCGTCCTCGACTTTGCGGAGTTCGCGCAGGCGGTGCAGGGCGTGGACGATCAGCAGGCGCGGCTTGCGGTCGCCCCCCGCCTGCCGGCGCTCCAACTCCGCGCTCAACTCCACCAGCAGCACGCCGAGTTGGCCCGGCTCGGCCGATTCGGCCAGCGATCCAACCGCCTCGCACGCGCGCCCCAGGTACCCGGCGTGAACTTCATCCGAGGGCGTGCCGTCGATCACGCGCACCGGCACGCCGCGCCGGGTCATGCCGAGAATCGCGCTGGTGGCGATGGCGAGCGCCGACTCCTCGTGCTGGCCGAGTACGAGCAAGTTGGCGCCGGATTGCGACCGCAGGACCGCGTGCGTCGGGGCGCTGATCGCCACGGGGTCGCCGAGGTAGATCGCCGGCGGGCCGGCGGCGCGGCTGTCGGCGACGGCGGGGCTGAGGGCCAGGTCGGCGGCGGCGTTCCCGGCGAACACCAGCGCGGGCCTGTCGGCGCGCCCGGCGGCGCGGCGGCGCACGTCGGCCAACAGTTCCGCGCGGCGGTCGTCGTTCAGCCAGACCACCTGGAACGGGTTGTTCCCTTCCACGAGTCCGTTGGCGTCGTTGTAGATCGCCTCGCCGGGGCGGTTCAGCAGCCGCGCGGCGCTGTTGTCTTTCGAGAGAATGAGTTGCGCGTCGGCCTCGGAGCACTGCAGCGCCACGCGCACGGCCATCTGGTCGATGGTCGCGCGCGGGATCGAGTACGCGCCCCCTAACGTTTGCGAGCCGAGCAGCACATGCACGCCGAACGCCCGGCCCTGGCGTACCAGCCGGTCGAGCAGGAGCGCGGCTTCTTGAGAGAGTTTGTCGTCCTCGACGAAGAACTCCTGGAACTCGTCCACGACTAGCATGATGCGGGCCAGCACCCCGGCCCCCTGTTTGGCCAGCACCTCGCGGTAGCCGGCCAGGTCGTTGACGCCCGCGTCGCGGAAGCGGTCGCCCCGTTCCCGGAGTACCCCGTCGAGCCGTTGGAGCACACTTAGCCCGAACTCGCGCTCGCTCTCGACGGCGATGACGCGCGCGTGCGGCAACTTGGCTTCCACATACGCCTGGAACTCGACGCCTTTTTTGAAGTCGATCAGGTACAGTTCGGCCTCGTCGGGGCTGTACGTCAGCGCCATGTTGGTAATGATGGCGTGCAACAGCGTCGATTTACCCGACCCGGTTTTACCGGCCACCAGGGCATGTTGGGCTGTCCCCTTCCCGAGTGTTAACACTTGCCGGCGCGTGGCGCCCGCGCGGCCGATCGGCAGTTCGAAGCCCTTGGCGCTCGACTTCTGCCACATCGCCTCGGGCATGATGAACTCGAACGGCACCTCGACCCGCGCCGCGTCCACGCTCGCCTGGGCGACGCGCTTCACAATCGGGGCGATGACCTCGGGGGCCGGGGCTTCGTCCAGTGTGAGCGGGAACTGCGCGAGCACCGGGTCGGCGGGCTTGACCGCGCCGCCGGGCGCGAGGTCGAGCGTGTAGGCGAGCTGTTCGAGGTCGGCGAGGCGGAAGTCGCGCGGCAGCGGCATGTGCCGGTCGGTGCTCACGTAGGTGACGACGCCGCACGCCGGGCCGCTGGCCATGATGCTCACCAGGCGGCGCGCGGCGTCGGGCGTGAAGTTCGCGGGGAAGTTGGCCACCACCAGCACGCGGTAGGGTTCCGCGACCTCGCCGGCCGCGGCGTTGTACTCCTCGATGGACTTGTACTGGTTGCGGAGGTACTTCTGGATCACCGTCTCCATGTGCTCGGTGAGGTCGGTCAGGCGCGCCTCGATCTGCGCCGGCTCGGTCCAGATGCGCCCGGTGACGAGCTTCTCGTCGGTGTCGGCGAGGTGCATAAAGGACGCGAAGTTCTCGCCGAGTCCCACGGGGTCGAGAATCGTGAAGCGCGCCTTGCCGGGCGGCAGCGCGGTGAGGGCGCGCAGCATCAGCGCGTTGAGCACGCGCACCGCCGTCGCCCGCTCCAAGTCGCCGCTTTTCAGGAGCACGCAGGCGCGCGCGGGGAACGGCGTGAACGCGGGCATCGCCAAATCCAGCGGCTCGGGCAGACTCAGGCGCGGGTCGTCGGAGGTGCCCCCCGGCAGGTCGGCCAGGCGCACACGCAGTTCGCCGGCGGGGACGCCCTCGGGCGCGAGCGTTGGGAACGGCCGGCGCACTAGCTCGGCCCACGCGGGGAACTGCTCGGCGCCGACGGATGCGAGGTCGGCGCACTCGGCGCGGACTTCGCCCACGCCCCCGTGCCAGTCGGCCTGGAGCCGCGCCCAGTCGGCGGCGCGCTTGGCGTCGGCGGCGCCGGTGCGGGCCTGGAACGCGCCGGCGGCGTGGGCGAGGTCGCGCTCGGCACTCGCCTCGGCCGCGCGGAGTCCCGAGTCGTGCGCCGCCCTGGCCTCCTCATCCTCACCCGCCTGGCCCTCGGCCAAATCGCGCCGGGTCGATTCGGCCTGGGCGTCGATCGCGGCGAGCTTGCCGGCGAGGGCGGCCTCGCTGGCCGCGATCTTCGGGCCGTAGCGCTCGGCGACCTTGGCCTTGTTGGCCGCGTGCTTGGCGGCGAACTTCGCCAGGCGGTGCTTGCGCGTCTTCTCGGCGTGGCGCCTCAGCCCGGCCACCGCGCGCTCGGCCTCGGCCTGGTAGACGCCCAGCGCGTTGCCCCGGTCGGTGAGTTGGCGGTGCGACCAGTAGGCGATCAGCCCCCGCGCGATCAGGCTGCCGCCGACGGCCACGCCGAGGGTAATCGCCAGCGCCGTCGTGAGCTGCGGGAATAGACCGGAGCCGATGCCGGCGCCGACGGCGGCGAGCGCGGCGAAGATGCCAAGGGCCGCGCCGCCGGTGAGGAAGCGGTCGGCCGGGGCGCGGCCGAGGCGCTCGGCGGCGCGATCCACGTCTTCGAGGCACTTTTCGAGCTTGCCCACGGGGTCGGTGACGGTGGCGCTCGGCAGGCGCGCCGCGTCGAACGTCACCGCCTCGCGGGTGAGGCGCACGCGCGCGAGCTTCAGCGCCGCGCCGGCCCAGCGCCCTTCGAGGTGCTTTGCCGCCGCGCTCGCCTGCCGCAAGAAGTCCGCGTGCTGGTCGGCGACCTCTTTATCAGCGGCTTCCTTCAGGCTGTCCGCCGTCCAGTTCTTCTCCTCCTGCTCGGAGCGGAGGGTCTGGAGTTTGCCGCAGTAGTGGGCGACGGTGCGGGCGCGCAGGCTCTGCCGGCTCTCGGTCGATTCGGCGCGGGCCTGGGCGTAGCGCGCGGCGATGCCCGCGAGGGCCGACTGGTAGGCATCGGCGAGGTCGTCGGCGGCCTTCTTGCGCGCGGCCGCGGCCGACTTGCGGGCGCGGGCCACCTCGCGCTCGGCACCCTCGGCCTCGGCCCGGTGCGCGGCCTCGATCGCCTCGGCGCGCGCCCGCCGGTCGGCCACGAGCGCCAGCAGTTTCGAGAGCGCGGCGTGCTGGCGGTCGGCGAGACTGGGCATGGCGCACTCACTCGGTTAAGGCTAGAACCCCGGCTCGAACTCGCACTCCGCGCGCAGAGTCACCGACTCGGTCGTCATCCGGTCCACCGCGCGCAGGGCTTGCTCGGCGAGTTGCACCGTCGGCGCCCAGACGCGCTCCTCGAAGCGCAGCCGCGTCTCGTCGCCCCACAACTCGCAAGTGGCGTCGTACTTCGCCCGCGCGGTCTTCACCACGTCGTCGAGCAGCCCGCGGTTGGCCCCGAAGATCATTGCGGCTCCCCACTGGGAGTGGCGGAAGATGCGGGCGGCGCGGCGAGGTCCGAGGGCCGCGCGGCGTAGTCGTGGCTAATTCCGGCGTAGCGCTCGAGTGCCTCGATTTGCCGGGTCAACTCCGCGAGGCTGCGGGCCACGTCGCCTTCGAGTTGCATCTGCAGGCGGTGCGCGGAGGCCGAGTAGACCTCCTCGATGATCTTCGGCAGCCGCCCCACCCACGCCCGGCAGGTGGCGACCTTTTCGAGAGCGTAGTCGTGCTTGGCCACCGCGCGGCGCAAGTTGCGCTCCTGCACGGTGGTGTCGGGCATCCGGCCGTCGAACCCTGGGAACTTGCGCGCGGCGAGTTCGGCCTTCGCCTGGGTGATCTCCTGGTCGGCGAGCTTGACCGCCCGCGCCCACAGGTGCCCCTGCTCGGCGGTCCACTCCGCCAGGCGCCGGACCTCCTGGTTGAGCGCCATCAGCGTCTCGCCCGCGCCCTCCTGAAAGGACGCGAGGGCGGCGTGCCACTCGATGAGCGCGGGGATGGAGCGGACATCGGCCGGCATGGCTAGCGTTGCCCCAGGTACTCTTCGATGCGCTCGGCCTTGCGCAGCAGGAACGGGATGAACTCCGCGCTCACTTCCGAGAGGCGCTCGTGCCCCGAAAGCGCGGTCTCGAACTCCTGGCGGAAGCGCTCGTACTCCTGGTCGCGCCAGGTGTCGCCGAGTGCGAGGTACTGCGAGTGCAGTCCCCCCAGTGCGGCCTGGAGTTCGGCGCAGAAGCGCTTGAGGTTCGCGGCAAACCGCCTCAGCTCGGCGGGGTCCACGACGGCCTGGGCCATGACGCGCCTCCACACGGACGGGGGACACAGCGATTATAGCCACTTTAGCCGATGAGTCCGCCGTGAAAATGGCCCCCCGCGCCGTATAACGGCCCGGACAGCCGGACCAGGGGACGCCACGATGACGCCGCGCGAAGTATTGGCGCTGCTGCGCGAGAAGGAAGTCCGCGCGGTGGACCTGCGCTTCATGGACTTCCCTGGGCTGTGGAAGCACGTCACCCTGCCCG
>CAXTPM010000014.1:13656-14985 GCA_964245865.1 uncultured Fimbriiglobus sp.
CGCCTTCGAGGAGGGCGTCGGGTTCGACGGCTCGGGCCTGCGCGGCTGGCAGAAGATCAACGAGGCCGACATGCTGCTGGTGCCGCAGCCGGACACCTTGTTCCTCGACCCGTTCCGCCGCGATGTCACCCTGGCGATGCTATGCAACGTGCAAGACCCCAGCACGCGGCAGGACTACCCCAAAGACCCCCGCAACGTGGCGCGCAAGGCCGTCAACCACATGAAGCACAAGGGCGTCGCGGACAGCGCGATGTTCGGCCCGTCGGTCGAGTTTTACGTGTTCGACGACGTGCGCTACGACCAGACCACGCACTCGGCGTTTTACTACGTCGATAGTATCGAGGCCGCGTGGAACTCCGGGCGCAAGGAGTCGCCGAACCTGGGGTACAAAATCCCCCCCCGCCAGGGCTACTTCCCGTGCCCGCCGACGGATCATTTGCACGACTTGCGCGGCGAAATGATGCGCGCGATGATGGACTGCGGCATGACGGTCGAGAGCCACCACCACGAGAAAGGCTCGGCCGGGCAGTGCAGCATCGACGTGCGCTACACCGACTTGGTGGCGAGTGCCGACAACGTGCTGAAGTACAAGTACGTCGTCAAAAACGTCGCACACCGCAACCAGAAGACCGCCACGTTTATGCCCAAGCCGCTCTACGACGAGTTCGGCAGCGGCATGCACGTCCACACTTCGCTGTGGAAGAACGGCAGCAACCTGTTCGCGGGCGGCGGCAGCACGGGCCTCTCCGAGCTAGCCGAGTACGCCGTCGGCGGGCTGCTGAAACACGCCCGCGCCCTGTGCGCCATCACCAACCCGACCACCAACAGTTACAAGCGCCTGGTGCCCGGCTTCGAGGCGCCGACCCGATTGGCGTACAGTTCGCGCAACCGCAGCGCGGCCGTGCGCATTCCTACTTATAGTGCCCGGCCGAAGTCGCGCCGCATCGAGTACCGCCTGCCCGACGCGGCCGCGAACCCGTACCTCACATTTAGCGCGATCCTCATGGCGATGCTCGACGGCATCCTGAACAAAATCCACCCCGGCCCGCCGCTCGACAAAGATATTTACGACCTGCCGCCCGAGGAACTCGCCGACGTGCCCGCGCCGCCCGCCACCTTGGACGAGTCGCTGTCGGCGTTGGAGAAGGACCACGAGTTTTTATTGCAGGGTGATGTATTTACCGAGGACGTAATTTCGACGTGGATCGAGTTCAAGCGCACCGAGGAAATCCAGGCCGTGCGCGTGCGACCGCACCCGTATGAGTTCGCGCTGTATTTCGACGCCTGAAGGCGAAGAATGTTAAGCCGCGGAGGCACCGAGGCGCGGAG
>CAXTPM010000014.1:14995-20873 GCA_964245865.1 uncultured Fimbriiglobus sp.
CAACTCTTCTCGGCCGACCTCTCCGCGCCTCGGTGCCTCCGCGGCTTAACATTCTTCGCATCCCCGAAAAGCGCCCTTGTAACCCGAACTGCGTAAGCGTTACGATACACCCGACTGGGCAAGACGCCCTACCCCCCCGCCCACGGACGGATTCTCGCATGGCCAGCCGCACTACTACCCCGCCGCGCCCGCTCATCGGGATTTGTGCCGACTACTACGCCCCCAAGGCCGGCCCGGCGTTCGCGCGGGTCAACGCCGGTTACGTCGATTCGGTGCTCGCCGCGGGCGGATTGCCGCTGATCCTGCCGCCGTTGCGCAAGGAGAACTTCCCCGAACTCGAAGTCATGCTCGACCTCGTGAACGGCGTCGTGCTGGTCGGCGGCATGGACCTCAACCCCGCCCGCTTGGGACTGCCCGCGACGGCCGCGATCACGCCGATGGCCCCGCGCCGCGAGGAGAGCGACCGGCACCTGCTGGCCAAGGTCGTCGAGCGCCGCCTGCCGCTCTTGGCCATCGGGGTGGGGATGCAGCTCGTCAACGTCCACTTCGGCGGCACCCTCTTCGGCCACCTGCCGCTCGACAACCCCAAGGCGATGCCGCACTACGACCAGGCCGGCGCGGTCCACCGGCACATGGTGGCGCTCGAACCCAAGAGCACGCTCCAGGAAATTTTCGGCCCGACCGAGCTGCGCGTGAACTCAGTCCACCACCAGGCCGTTAACCAGGTCGGCAAGCGCCTCCGAGTGGGCGCCCGGTCGCTGGATGGGGTCATCGAGGCGATCGAAACCACCGACGAAACCTGGTTCTGCGTCGGCACCCAGTGGCACCCCGAGTGCGACACGGCCTCGGCGCTCGACCGGCAGTTGTTCGACCACCTGGTCGAGCACGCCATGAAGTACGAGAGCGCGGGGCTGGCGGTGGCGTAGCGGAATCGAACCGGAACCCGCGCGGCTAGCCGCGCCAAAGTGCCAGGAGGAAGAAGCGATCCGCGAACAGCGGCTCGGGGTCGCGCAGCGGCCGGAACTCCGCGTCGGCCTCGGCGCGCACGAGCCGCTCGAAGCGCTCGGGCGGGAAGTGGGCGAGGATCGACTCGGGGGTGCCGCTGAAGGTCTCTAGCCCCCAGCCGACGTGGACCTCGACGAAGAAGTCCGCGCCCGCCCTGATCGTCACCCCCGCCCCGCGCAGCGCCATCACCTCGGCCCCTTCGACATCGACGAACACCACGCCGGGGTGGCCGTGGCGCGCGGCCAACTGGTCGATCGTGACCGCCTCGACCTCGACGCGCCCCCCGGCGCCGGTGCCGTCGTCGATCTGGCCGTTGAGCGACTCGTTGAAGAACAGCCTGCCGGGTGCGTCCGACACGGCGGCGTGGAGGACTTCGAGTTGCGTCAGGCCGTTGAGGTCGCGGTTGGCCCCGGCGGCGCCGGCGTTGTGGGCGCTCGCCTCGACTGCCAGAACGAACCCCGCCGGGCCGACCTCGCGCGCCAGCATCATCGCCACCACGCCCTGGTGCGCCCCGAGGTCGAAGACCCGCGCGCCCGGCACCAGGCTCCGCCCCCGCAGTGCGGCGATCTCGGGCAACTCGACCCAGTCGCGGTCGTACCAGCCCTTCGAGAGCGGGTCGGCCAGGCGCACCTTCAGCCTGCCGGCGCCGTAGGCGTGCTCGACCACCACGGGGTCGAACGTGGACGCCAGACGCCGGGCGCGCCAGCCGCGCAGGCGCCCGGCTAGCGCGGGGGGCAACTGCCGCAGTATCGCCCGTCGAATCGTGCCCAGCATCGTCGGCTCCTCGGCGCGGGGCGGGGACCGGGGTGAATGTAGTGGCGACGGGTCGCGCGGCTAGTGATCGGTAACGGCCCCCGGCCGGGCTCAGGGCCGGGGTGGGGTCCGGCCCGGCGCGCCCCAGCACCTGCAACTGGAACGCGATCACGCCGTCGGCGTCGAGCTTGCCGAACAGCTCCTCGACCGCGACGACGCCGTTGATCGTGACCGTCACGCGCTGGCCGACCACGCGCAGGGCGTAGTCGTTGAACTCGGCGGGCCGCACGGCGTCGCGCGCGGCCATCCCCGCCGGCTGGATCGTGGCGCCGACGCCCTCCTCGTAGATGCTGCCCCACGAGCCGGCGTAGAGGTCCACCTGCGGGCCGCGCACGGCGAAGGGCTTGCCGGCGACCTCGCGGCTGCGGAACTGCACGCCGCTGTTGCCGACGCCGTCCTTGAGCCGCGCCTTGAAGCGCAGCTCGAAGTCCTTGTACTTCCGGTCGCTAATCAGGAAGGTGTTGAACTCGCGGCCGTCGGCCCGGCCGGTGAGTTGGCCGTCCGCGTAGCTCCAGTGCTGGCTAATCAGGCCGCGCCAGCCGGCGAGGTCGCGGCCGTTGAACAGCGGCGCGAAACCGGTGGCCGCGCCGCCGGGTAGCCGCGGCGGGCCGCTCCAGAGCAGCGTACCGTCCGGCGCGGCGAGTCTGATGTCGGCGAACTCGAACGCGCTCGCCCAGTTGCGGAAGCCGACGCGGCCCCGGTCGCGCGGCAACTCGGCGTCGGCGAACAGCGCGGCGCCGTCGAGAAAGCACTCGCACTTGCGGCCATCGACCACGATCTTCACATCGTGCCAGGTGTCGGCCGCGAGCTTGCCGGGTTTGGAAACCCTCGACTTGCGCCCCCACTGGCCGCCGGACATCGCGGTGATTTCGTGGAACGTGTTCGCGTAGCTGCCGGCGTTGTAGCTGCAGAAGTTCTCCGCGTCCCGGTGGTGGAACACCAGCCCCAGCCCGTGCCCCAGGGTGGTGGCCCGGACCCGACAGGTGAGCGTGTAGCGCGACAGCGAGTCGTCGCCGAACACCAGCAGCGGGAACTCGGCCCCCTCGCCCAGCCCGGTCTGGCGCAGGGTCCGGCCGTCGGACTCCCAGGTGCCGGGGCCGTCGAGCGGCGTCTTGCCCCGGTACGCGACCGCGTCGCCGAAGCCGGGCGCGGCCGCCTTGGGCGCCGCGCCGAGTTCGCGCACCTCAAGGTTCCGCACCCGCAGCGTCGTCCCCGCCTTGGCCACGTGCAGCCCGAAGCCGCCGGCGGCGTGGGTGCTACTCTCCGCGCGGGCGACCTCCGCGCCGTCGGCCTCCAGCCGGATCGACTTCCCCTCGCAGGTGACAACGACTTTCACCCAGCGCCCGCCCCAGTCGGCGCCCCCGGCGGGCGCGGCCTTCAGGGTTCTGTCGCCGCCGGCGAGGTTGAACAGCATCAGGCTCCCGGCCGGCGGCGCGGCCGGGGCGTTGCTGACCGCCAGCAGCTTGTACCCGACGCGGCGCGCGACGTGGACGCCCCGGAATACCAGCCCCGCCTCGCCGCCCGTGCTCACCATCACCTCGGCGCGGAGTTGGAAGTCGGCGTAGTCCTCGCGCTTGGAGAGCAGAAGCCCCGGCCCGGTGCCGACGACCACGCCGCCGGCGAACTTCCAGTCGCCGGGCGCGGGGCGGGCTGGGGTCCAGCCGGAGAGGTCTTGGCCGTTAAAGAGCGGTGCGAACGGGGCGGGCGCGGGGGCTGCGGCCGCGGCCTTCGGGGCGGCGGGCGGCAAGCGGTACACCACCAGCCGGTCGAGTTCGGCGGCGACCGCGTCCTCGGCGGTGAACTGGACGACGGGGCGGACCAGCTCCGGCGAGCGCGGCAGCGGGCCGCACGCCAGTAGGCCGTTCACGTACACGCGCAGCTCGCTACCCCGGCAGACGATCAGTAGGCGGTTGTAGCCCTCCCCGGCCAGCGCCGCCGGGTGCCGCGCCGGGGCCGCGAGCGGCGGGCCGGTCATTTTCGGGGTGGCGAACCAGCCGGGGAACAGCGCGAACTCGCCGCCCTGCGACAGCCGCGCGTAGACGCTGTAGGTGGTCTTGTCGCCGGTCCAGTTCGAGAGGTGAATCCCCCAGCACGCGGTGCCGCCGCCCTTCACCCGCGCGGTCGCCTCGACGGCGAAGTCGTCGTCGCGCGCCGAGGTGATGTTCCTGCCGTTCCCCTTCGCCTTGTCGCCCACGATCACGAAGTGCCCGCCGCGCGAACCGTAGCCCCTCTCCTCGGTCTTGGGGTCGTCCTTGCCGAACTCGTTGAGGTAGACGCGCGTCCGGGCCGGGAACTCCGGCGCGCGGGTGCCGAACACCAGCGGCAACTCGGGCGCGGCCGGGCGCGGGGGGAGGATGCGGACCTCCAGCTTGAGCACCTCCAGCGCGGCCCCGGCGCCGGCCCACAGCGCCACGCGCCCGGCCGGCATACTCCCGACGTAGCCGTCTAAAAGCAGCGCGCCGTCGGGGCCGAAGACCCGCACGGTGTCGCCGGCGAGTTCGATTTCGATCGAGGTCGCGCCGGCGGGGCTGTCGCCGCGCGCCATCTCCCAGACGACCTTGCCGGGCTTGTCTTTGACGCACAGGCTCCCCGGCGGGCACGGGCCACCGACCCCCGTGACGCCGCCCAGCGACACCATGCAGCCGTTGAAGTGGTCGCGCGACTCCGGGCTAGACGCCGCGTCGCCGGCGCCCAGCGCCAGGTAGCAGCCCCCCTCGGCCGAACGCTTGTAGGTGATGCGCAGCCGCACGTCGCGCAGGTCGGCCCGCTCGGTGCTAATCATGCCGCACGGGAACTCGCCCTTCCCCTCGCCGGGGGCCGGGCCTCCGGCGAGCGATAGCGCCCCGCCCCGCGCGGCGAACGTGCCCCGGTGGAGCGAGTCGGTTCGCCAGCCGGCCGTGGTCGCGCCGTCGAACAGCGGAACCCAGGCGCCCGACGGTGCCGGCGGGGCGGGCACTGACGGCGGCGGGGGCGGCGGGGGCGGCGGGGTGGCCGGCGGCTTCGGCTCGTAGCGCACGCGCACCGGCGCGCCGCCGACGGTGATGGTCACGTCCTGGGCGAACAGTTCGACGCCGCCCTTGGCCACGCGCAGGCGGTGCCCCTTGCCGTCGGCGGGCACCTCGCCCACCGTCACCGTGTCGCCATTTTTGGCGAGCGTGACCGCCGCGCCCTCGACGGTGATGTCCGCGCCGTCGGGGAGGTTCTCGACCACCACCGTGCCGTTGGGCGTCTTGAGCTTGAACGCCCCGGCGAGGTACGCGCCGCCGAGGCCGAACAAGACTAGCCCGACCGCGGCCAGCGGAACTAGCCACGCCGGGCGGCTGCGGACGACCGGCGCGGGCTTGCGGCGGCGCTTGCGGGCCGGCGGGGCGGAGCCGGGCTTGGGGACGAAGTCCGAGGGGCTGAGGTGGTGCGTCTGGTTGGGCATCGCCCCGCCCCGGTAGCCGGGCTGGGTCAGCAGTTGGGCCGGGGGCGCGGGCTTCCACGAGTCGGTCTGCTCGGCGCGGGTGGTCTCCACTAGTTCCGCGCGCACCGGCCGGGGCGCGGCCGGGGGGACCGGGGCGGCGCCGGACGCGGGGGCGCTCGGGGCGGCGACGAACGGCCGGATCGCCCGCGCCGCGTCCGCCGGGGTCGGGAACCGCCCCGCCGGGTCGCGCGCCATCATCGTCGCCACCGCCTCGGCCAGCTCGCGCGGCACGTCGGGCCGCACCTCGTGCAGTGGCCTGGCGCCCCCGGCGAGGTGCTGCGCCACCACCGCGTAGGCGCTCGACCCGCCGAACGGGGCGCGCCCGGCGAGCAGGTAGTACAGGGTGCAGCCCAGGGAGTAGATGTCGGCGCGGATGTCGGCCCGCGCCGCGTCGGTCGCCTGCTCCGGGGCCATGAACGCCGGGGTGCCCATCATCGCGCCGTCGCCGGTGAGGTCGGCCGCGCCCCCCGCCCCCTCCCCGGCCGGGCCGGCCACCTTGGCCAGCCCGAAGTCGAGCACCTTCACGGCCGGCCGGCCGTTGACTTTGGTCAGGATCAGGTTGCCGGGCTTGATGTCGCGGTGGACCATACCCGC
>CAXTPM010000015.1:0-4842 GCA_964245865.1 uncultured Fimbriiglobus sp.
AGTCGTCACGGGGCACCTGTCGCCGCTCACACTCGTGGGGTGGGTGCTGGCCGCGCCGGGGTGGCTGGCGGCCTGCGCGCTGTTCGGCCTGGCGTGCGGGGTGCGCTCGACGCAGGCCGGCCGTGCGGTCGTGCTCACGGCAATCGTGCTGTACGGGACGGTCTGGGTCGTCGCCTCGGCGGCGGATGTCCTCACCACGGGGGTGATGACGCCAGAGGACCGGGTAGCGCGGGAGTTATTCGTCCTAGGCTCGGTGCCGCCGGGGCCGCTGTTGGCGGCCGCATTAGAGCCGACTCTGAGCGGCGGCTACCTCAGACCGCCCGTGCAACAACCGCCCTATGCCGCGACTGCGCGCCAGTTCGCCCTAGCCTACGTCAGCGGCGTGCTGATAGCCTACCTGTGGTGCTATCTTTTGTGGCGAATCGCGCTCTACCGGCTGCGGCGCGACGGCGAGCTTTCGCGCGGGCCGGGGCCGGCGGGGCCGGGGGGGCCGCCGTGACCGACGCGGCGGAGCACCGGCCGCGCCTCGCCCGCGCCGGCGTGGCCCTCCTCACCGGGGGCGTGTACTTCGGCGGCTACGGGTGGGCCGTCGCGGCGCTCGGGGCGCTTTGCCTGTGGCGGGCGTGGGCGGCGCGCGGCGAGGGGCTGCGCCTGGCCGGGCCGCTGCTGGCGTGGGAAGTCGCGCGGCCGGTGCGGTACCGCCACCTGGTGCGGATCGCGGTGGCGGCGGGGCTGGCGGTCGCGGCGGCGGGCGTGGACCGGCCGAGCGCGAACAAGTCGAGGCGGGCGCCGGTGCCGGCTCTCGGGGAACTCGTCCACCGGCGCGTGGCTGGGCCGGCGGCGACCCTCGCGGCGCTGCTGGTACTCGGGGCGGCGGTGGCGCCCCTGCTGCTGGTGCCGCCGACGCTCGCGGCCGACCGGGCGAACCGCCGGCTCGACCTGCTGTTGGGGACGCCGCTGACCGCGCGGGAGGTACTGGCCGGGCGGGCGCTCGCGCGGCTACTGCCGGCCTTCGAGCCGCTGGCGCTGACGCTGCCGCTGTGGGCGGTTCTGGCGAGCCTCGGGGCGGTGTCGCCGCTCGCGCTCGGGCTGGGCGCGGCGGCGGTGGCCTCGGCGGCGCTCGCATCGACTGGGGTAGCGCTGCGGGCGTCGATCCGCTCGCGCGACCCGGCCGGGGCGGTCGGCCTCGCGGCGCTGCGGCTGGCCACTCTGATGCTGTTGACGGCAGCGCCGCTCGGGGTCACGCTTGCGGCCGGGTCGGCGTGGGCGCCCTCGCTCGGGCTGCCGCCGCGAGTCGTGTGCGCTGAACTCGCCGCGCCGGCGGAGTTCCTCGGGATGTTCAACCCGCTGGTCCAGGCCGGGGTCGCGGGGCTGCGAGTCGGCGCGCTCAGCGAGCCGCCGGAAGCCGTGGCGTCGGCGGCGGTGCGGCACTACGCCGCCGGGTGCCTCGGCCTCGCGCTGTGGTCGCTCGCGGGGGCTTCGGAGCGCTTGCGCGCCGCCGACCGCCCGCGCCGGCCCGGCGGTACCCGGCGGCGCGGGGCGCGGCGGGGGGCGGTGTGGGGCCGGCCGCTGGCGTGGTGGGAGGCGCGGCGCGCCGACCCGGTCATCGGCCGGCGCGCGGTGCTGCTGGCTCTCGGCGTCGGTCTGGCGGTGCTGCTGACCGGAGTCGGGGCGTCGTGGTTCGATGCGGCCGTGCGGCCGTGCCCGCCGAAGCCCGTCTCCAACCGCTTCCGAGGCGGTGTGCCGCGATTGCCGGAGCGCGCCTCCAGCCCCTTCCGGGACGGAACGTTCGCCACGCGCACCTTCCAAACTTGTTTGATCGGCGGCACGTTCGCGGGGCTGTCGGCGCTCGGGGTGCTGGCGCTGCTGCGCGGGGCGGCGTGCGTGGCGCGGGAGCGCGCGGCCGACACCTTCGAGTCGGTCCTGCTCACGCCACTCTCGGCGCGCGACATCCTGGCGCAGAAGCTCGACGGGGTGTGCGCGTCGCTCGGGGCGCGGGGGCTGCTGTTCGTCGCGGCCTGGCTCGGGGCGGCGCTCTCCGGGCACCTGTCGTGGCTGACCCTGGTCGGTTGGCTGCTCGCGCTGCCGGGGGCGGTCGCCGCACTCGTCGCCTTCGGGGCGGCGTGCGGGGCGCGGTCGGCCCAGGTGGGGCGGGCGGTCGTCGCGGCGGCGCTGGGGCTGGCGGCACTCGGCTACCTGGGCGGCTCGGCCTGGGACTGGCTGGCGGCGCAGTGGCCCGGCGACGACGAGCGGGCCGTGGCGCGGCTGCTCATGGCCGCGCCCGCGCCGCCTGCGCCGTTCGCCTGCGCCGCGCTGCCGACGCTCTTACCCCTGGGGCGCTCCCCCGCCGGTGGCCCCCCGGCCCCGTGGTACGTGATCGCCTACGGGGCTGGGGTGGTGGCGGCGTGGGGCTGGGCGTATCTATTCTGGCGGGCCGCGCTCTACCGGCTGCGGCGCGACATCGGGCGCTCGCGCGGCCCGGCGCCAGAGCGGAACCCAGGGGGCGAAGCGTGACGGACGGCGGCGACGGCGACACGGTTCCCCCCCGCGACTGGCGGCGACTCTCGGCGAAGTACGGCCTCGTCGCCCTGACGCTCGGCGTGTACTTCGGCGGCTGGCTCTGGCCGCTGGCTGTCGCGGGGGCGGCGGGACTCTTGCGCGCCTGCCACACGCCCGAAGCGGGCTTCCGCGTGTTCGGGCCGACGGTACCGTGGGAGCTGCGGCAACTGGCCAAGCGCCGCCGGCACCTCTGGCGGGCGCTGTTCGCCGTGGTCGTGGCCCTCAGCGTCTGGGGCACCGGCGCCGCGCTCGACTCCGACCGCAGCCTGCGCGGGGCGCCGCCGTCGCAGCGGGCGGCGCGCGCGGCGAGGGCCAACGCCGCCCTGCTCGGCTGGCTCGGCGCCGCAGCCGGGGGACTGGCGACCATCATGGCGTTCACGCTCGTGCCGGAGGTGGTCGCCGTCGAGCGCGACAAGAAGCGCTTCGACATCCTGCTGACGACCGAACTCACCTCCCGCGAGGTCGTGCTGGGCAAGCTCGCCGCGCGCCTGGTCGTGATCGCCGAGCCGCTGCTGGTCATCCTCCCCATCGCCGCCGTCGCGCAGCTTTTGGGCGGGGTGCCCCCCGAAATTGTGCTGCTGGTGGCGGCGGCGGTCGCCGCGACGGTACTGATGGTCGCGGGGGTGGCGGCCCACCAGTCGGTGCTGAGCCTCGACGCCCAGACCGCCTCGTCGCGCACCTGGGGGGCGGCGATCGGGCTGGGGTTCCTCACCGGGCTGCCGCTGGCGCTGCGCGCCTACCCGTTAGTGTGGGACTTCCCGCGCTGGCAGGGTTGGCTGGCCGCGCCGGTGACGGTGCGCGACCTCGCGGAGTTCGCGGGGATGGCCAACCCGCTGGTGCAGTGGTTGCTCGGGGAGGAGCGCTACAGTAACGGCGCGGCCACGGCGCTGGGCGCGGCGGCGACCGCGGTGCGGCACTACGCGGCCGGGTGCCTGTTCGTGGGGCTGAGTTCGCTGCTGCGCGGCATCGATGTCCTGCGCACCGTGGAGCCGACGACGGTCAGCAAGCAGAAGCCGGCGCAACTGCAACTGAGCCTCACCAGCCGGCCGAAGATCGTGCAGCCGGCCGGGCCGGTGGCGCGGCCCCCGGTGTGGGACCACGGCGTCGCGTGGTGGGACTACTGCCGGGTGCTGGGGGCGGGCGCGGCGCTGCCCGTGACGCGGCGGCGGGTCGCCAAGGCGTTCGCGTGGTGCCTGCTGCTCGGCGGGCTGGTGTACGTGCCGGACCCGGTGCTGAGCGCGCTCTTCCCGCAACTGGGGTGGGGCGCGCGGGGCGCCGGGGCGAACGGCTGGGCGATCCGCGACGGGCTGCGCGGGCTAGTGCTCTGGAGCGCCGCCGTCCTGCCGTTCGCGGCGGCGTTCGGGTACCTCGCGCACGGGGCCAACGCCTTCGTGCGCGAGCGCACCAAGGACACCTACGACACGTTGCTTTTAACACCCCTGTCGGCGCGGGAACTCGTCGCGGAGAAGTTCGAGGGGCACGGCCGCGCCGGGCGGCGGGTACTCGCCGGGCTGGCGGTGTACCTGGCCGCACTCGTGTGTACGGGGCACCTCGGCGTCGCCGGGGCGCTCCTGATGCTCGGCTGCCTGCCGGGCCTCGCGGCGTTCGGCCTCGCCCTGGGGCTGGCGTGCGGCGCGCGGGCGGCGACCAACGCGCGGGCGCAGTGGCTCACGCTCGGGGCGCTCGCGGTGCTGGTCGCCGTGGTGGGCGGCGTGGCGGCGCTCGGGGCGTTGGTCGGCGACCGATTCCAGTACCCCGAACTGAGCGCGTGGGCGGGGGCGGCGCTCTCGCCGGCGGGTGCCCCGGCGGTGGCGGTGCTGGCCGCGTCGCAGCCGGCGGCGGCGCTGGCCGCGCCCCCGGCGCCGCTGTGGGCTTTCGCCTCGACTTACCTGGCGAGTATTGCCGTCACGTGGCTCCTGGTGCTCGGCTTCGCCAAGCTCGCGGTGCGGCGGCTCTCGAAGGAGTGGGGGACTTGAGCGCATCGGCGGCGCGGCGCCTGGCCGGCGGCGGGGTGGCGTGCCTGGTGCTGGGGGTATACTTCGGCGGCTGGCTCTGGCCGCTGGCCGCGGTGGGGGCGGGGATGCTCCTCCGCGCCTGCGACGCGCCGGGCAACGGATTGCGGCTGTTCGGCCCGCACGTCGCCGCCGACCTGCGGCGGCTCGCCACGCCCCGGCGGCGGCAGTGGCGCGCGGGCGCGGCGCTCGGCGTCGGCGCGGTCGCCGCGCTCGTGCTGGCCGTGGCTCCGACCGCCGCCACAACCCTGTTCCTGGTCCTCGGCGGTCT
>CAXTPM010000015.1:4883-12522 GCA_964245865.1 uncultured Fimbriiglobus sp.
CGCCATCGCGGCCTCGGTGGCGGCGGCGTTCGCGCTGGTGCCGGACATCATCACCGTCGAGCGCGCGAAGAAGCGCTTCGACATCCTGCTGACGACCGACCTGACCTCGCGCGAAATCGTCGTCGGCAAGCTCGCCGCGCGCCTGGTCGCCGTTGCCGAGCCGCTGTTGGCGGCGCTGCCGGCGCTCGCGGTGCTGCAACTGGCGAGCGGGCTGCCGCCGCAGGCGCTCGGGCTGTGGGTGGCGGCGGCGACCGCGACGGCGCTGATGGTGGCGGGCGTCGCGGCGCACCGGTCGGTGCCGAGCCTCGACCGCCAGACCGCGACCTCGCGCGCGCTCGTCGCCGTGTTGCTAGCCGCGCTGGCCCCGGCACTGCTGGCCGCGCTGCAACTCGTGCCGCCGGTCTGGGACTTCCCGCGCTGGCAGGGGGTGCCGGCGCCGCTGACCGTGCGCGACCTGGTGGAGTTCGCGGGGATGAGTAGCCCCGTGGTGCAGGGCGTTCTCGCCGAGGAGCGGTACTCCAACGGCGGCGTGACCGAAGTCGGAGTCGCGGCGGTCGCGGTGCGGCACTACGCGGCCGGGTGCCTGCTCGTCGGGATCGGCTCGGTGCTGCTCGCCATCAACAGCCTGCGCACCGCCGTGGCCGTGTCGCTGGTGGCGTCGAAGCCGAAGGGCGACGTGCCGACGCCGAAGCCGCCGGTGTGGGATCATGGGATCGCGTGGCGGGACTACTGCCGGGGGCGCGGGGCGTTTGCAGCCGAGCCGCCGACGTGGCGGGGGGCGCGGCGACCGTTCGCAATCGCGCTAGCCGTCGGGGGGCTGTTGTACGCCCTTGACCCGGTGTACCGCGAGGTTCTGGGGCCGCTGTTCGCCGCGCCGCCGGCCGGGCCGGGCGACTGGCCGCTGCTGGACTGGGGGCGCCTCTACCTGATCTGGGGCGGGGCGATGCTCGCGGGCGGGACGTTTCTTGCCTCCGCGCTCTCTGGCAGCGCGGCGTTCCCCCAGGAGCGCGAGGCCGACACCGCCGACATGCTGAGGCTGACGCCGCTCTCCGCCGAGGACATCGTGGGCGAGAAGCTCGAAGGCCACGGCCGGGCGGTGCGGGAGGGCGCGGTGCAACTCGCCCCGCTACTGGCCGGGCTGGCGCTTACGGGGCACCTGCACCCCGCCGCGGCCGTCGGGCTAGTCGCCTGCCTGCCGGGCCTGGCGGCGTTCGGCCTCGCCCTCGGCATGGCGTGCGGCGCGCGGGCCGAGTCGGGGGCGAAGGCGCAGAACGCCGTCTACTGGGCACTGGTCGGAATCGCGTTGGCGGCGGGGCTAGCCGCGATTGTGGTTGCGACGCTGGGCTTCGCCCTGTTCGGCCGCGGCGAACTCGGACTCTGGGCCGTCGCCGCGCTCTCCCCAGCGGGCGCCCCGGCTGTGAGTCTGGTCGCCACCGCCCAGATGCACGGCCGGCTTCGGGCGCCGCAGCCCCTGTGGGCGCTGGCGCTGGCCTATATCTTGAGCGTGGCGACCACGCGGTGGCTGGCGCGCGAGTCCGCCGCGCTCGCGGCGGCGCGGCTGGCCGAGGAGCGCGGGGCGTGAGCGACCTGAACCTGATGCGGGCCGTCGGTGCGCTCGCCCTGGCCGTCCTCGGCGCGTTCGCCGCGCTGGCGTGGCGCCTCCGCAAATCACCCCTGGTGCGCTGGGAACTCGTGCGCCTGGCGCGGGCCGGGCGGCAGCCGCTCTTGCGCGCCGCCGTCGCCGGCCTCACGCTGGTGGCGCTCCTGATTACGTACCTCGGCGCCACGAGCGGCCTCGACCGCCGGGCGATCTTGCTGGGTGGGGCGACGGTGCCGCGCGAGCGCCTGAGCAACATGGGCGAGACGTTCCTCTGGACGTTCCTGGCGGTCGAACTCCTGGCGGTACTCGCCCTCGCCCCGGCGGTGGTCGGCGCCGGCCTCGGCCGCGAGCGCGACCGGGGCACACTCGACCTGCTGCGCACGACGCACCTTTCGGGCTACGAACTCGTGGCCGGGTCGTACCTGGCGCGCGTGCTGTACGTGCTCGGCGTCGTCGCGGCCGGGTTCCCCGCGCTGGTGGCCAGCACGGTCTTGGGTGGCATCGACCCGGTGCTGCTGCTAGCCGGGATGCTGGTGATCCTCGTCGGCGCGGCGAGCCTGGGCGCGCAGTCGGTGTTCGCCTCGGTGCTCATCGACAACCCGCGCGGCGCCCTCGCCCGAGTGTATGGTCGGCTCGCGCTTTCGACGGCGGTGGGCGTAGGCTGCTGGTGCATTCCGGGCGTGCAACTGGTGAGTCCCGCCACCGCACTCGCCACGGTTGCGATCGTGCGCTCGTCCCACCAACTCTTCCTCGCCGCGCTGGTGTGCTACGTCGTGGGGCACCTGGTCTACGTGATGATTTCGCTCAACGACTCGGCGCGGCTGGTCAACGACGAGCACCCGTTCATCGCTCCTGAGGCGAGGCTGCAGATGCCCGAGCCGGTGCCGGTGTACGGCGTCGAGGCGCGGCCGCGCAGCGTGCCGAAGCCGGGCGGTCGCGGGGACTTCGGCGTGGGCGAAGACGCCCTGCGCGACAAGGAGGCGCACTTCGCCGGAAGGCAGGCAGTGGGGGCGCTGACCGACGACAATCTGCTCGGGGGGATGTTCGTCGTCGGCTTCGTCGGGCTACTGGTCGGCGTGTCGATCCTGGTGCTGTTCCTCGGCGACGCCGCGGCCTCGCGCCGGGATGTCAGTGCCGCCGAGGTGCTGAACCCCGCCGCGCGGCTGGGCGCCTTCGCCCTGGCGGTGGTCGTGCCGCTGCTCCTGGTGGGGCGCGCCGCCGGCTCGGTGGCGCGCGAGAGGGATCGCAACACCCTCGACGCGCTGCTGGTCCTCCCCGTCGAGCGCGACGCCATCCTGCGGGTCAAGCGGCGCGCGGCGGTCGGCCCCCTGCGCCACGGCGTGCCGTTCGTCGCGGCCTTGCTGGTGGCCTTCGCACTCGCCGGGGCGGTCCACCCCGTCGCGGGCCTCGCCGTGGCGCTGCACCTCGCGGCGTTCGCCAATTTTTGCCTGTCGCTCTCGATGTGGAACAGCGTACGCGCCGGGGGCGCGGCCCGCGCCGCGCTGGTGAGCCTCGCGGTGGTGCTGACAATCTGGGCCGCGCCGGCGGTATTGCGGCCGCTCTTCGAGTTCGCGCGCGGCGAGATCGACCCCGCCGGCGCACTCGCCGCCCCCGACGCCGCGCGCCACTTCGCCCTCAGCCTCAGCCCCCCCCTGGGCGCGGCCATCGGCCTGAATGCGCTCAAGAGCACCAGTTGGGCGGGACTCGCCGACCTCGACAGGCCGGCCGCGCTGGCCAACGCGCTCGCCGGCTCGGCGTGGGTCGTCGCGGGGTGGTGGCTGTGGCGCGCCGCGCGGCGGCGGTTCGGGGCGCAGGGGTAGGGGTAGGGGGCCGAAAGCCCGCCGTCGCCGACGGCGGGCTTTCGGCCCACTTCCTCCCTGACCCCGACCCCTGCTACTTCGGCAGCCGCCCCGTCGGCAGCGGCGCCCCGGCCGCTTCGAGCTGCGCCTCCAGCTTCGGCACCAGCCCCTCGGCGACCGGGGCGAGCGCGGCCCGCACCCGGTCGAGTTCGGCGCCTACGTCCTTGACCGCGCGCACCTGCGTGCCCGTCGGCCGGGCGAGGGCCGAGGCGTTGGCCCCGCGCGCCTCGCGCAGCCGCCCCTGGACGCTCAGCGGCACGTTCTGGTTGCGCTCCGCCAGAATCGCGTCGCCGCTCAGGTCGCGCTGCAGGCCGCGCACCGCCTCGATGGCCGCACGCACCTCGCCCCGCGCCGGACTCGGCGGCACCGACTCGAGCGCGGCCCGCGCCTGCTCCAGCCGGGCGAGGGTCGCCGCCGTCGCGGCCGTCATGGCTTCCAGGCGGCGGTGCGTCGCGCGCAGCGACTTGGCGAACGCCGCCGACTGCTCGGCGTCGGCCGCACTAAACTTCGAGAGCGGGTCGGCAACGATGGTGAGCCGCACCGGCTCGGCCAGCGGCGCGAGTTGCCCGCGCGACCGCCGGGCGAGCGTGACGGTGTACGTCCCCGGCAGCAAGTACGGCCCGCCGCCGGCGAGGTCGTCGCCGCTCGAAAGGCCCGACTCGCGCAGGTCGAACTCGACCCGGTGCAGGCCGGATTCGGAGGGCACCGCCACCAGCCGCCGCGTGAGCTGGTCGGAGTCGGTCACGACCAGCACGTTGGCGTCCTTCTCCTCCTCGGCCTCGGCGCGCAAGTCTTCGGGCTTCGTCACCGGCACGTCGGCCTTGGCGGCCTCGGCCTTCTTCTCCGCCTCGCGGCGCTTGTCCTTGCGCGACTGGATCGAGTCCTTCAGATGGACGAGGAAGCCCGCCCCCATCGGCGGGTTGTCGGCGCTGAAGCGCGCGGCGCCCAGGAAGCCGTTGCCCGATCCGCCGAGCGGGCTGGCCATTGGCGCGAGCGTGACCTCGCCGGGGCCGACCAGCGCGGCCGGCTTGGCCACGAGGTCCGGCGTGAGCGAGCGCAGGCCCGAGTAGTCGTCGAGCACGTAGAACCCGCGCCCGAACGTGGCCACCACCAGATCGCTGCACGCGCGCTGGACGACGATGTCCTTCACCTGGATCGTGGGGATGCCGTTCATAAACTTCGCCCAACTCTTGCCGCCGTCGCGCGTCACAAACAGACCGAACTCGGTGCCGCAGAACAGGAGGTTGGGGTCGATGTGGTCCTCGGCCAGCGCGTAGACCGTGCCGCGCGCCGGCAGCCCCGCCGCGAGGCTAGTCCACGTCGCGCCGCCGTCGCTCGACTTCAGCAGGTACGGCTTGAAGTCGCCGTTCTTGTGGGCGTCGAACGCCGCGTACACGACTCGGGAGTCGTGCCGGCTGCACACCAGTTTCGAGACGTAGGTGCGCTCCGGCACCCCCGCGAAACTGTCGAGCTTGCGCCACGTCTTGCCGTCGTCGGTCGTGACTTGGATGAGGCCGTCGTCGGTGCCCACAACTAGCGTGCCGGGTTCCTTCGGCGACTCGGCGAGCGCGGTGCAGTTGCCGTAGAAGCTCGTCGAGACGTGGCGCGACACCGCGTCGGCCTTCGGGACTTTGCCGAACACCGGCAGCCGGTCGCGGTCGAGTTGCCGCGTCAAATCCGGGCTGATCGCCGCCCAGTTGTCGCCGCGGTCGCCGCTCACGAACAGCTTGTTGGCCGCGAAGTAGACGCGCTTCGAGTCGTGCGCACTCACGAGCATCGGCGAGTCCCAGTTCCACCTCAAAGGGGGTTCGCCCGGCGCCGGCACCGGCTGGATGTCCACGCGCGTGCCGGTCTTGCGGTCGTAGCGGCACAGCCCGCCGTACTGCGACTCGGCGTACACCGTGTCGGGGTCGGAGGGGTCCACCGCGCAGTGGAAGCCGTCGCCGCCCTGCACGGCGTGCCAGTCGGCGTTGGCCACGCCGTTCACACTCCGCGAGCGCACCGGCCCGCCGAGGGTGAAGTTGTCCTGCGTGCCGCCGTAGACGTGGTAGTACCGGCCCGACGCGGGGTTCTGGTCCACGGCCACGTCGTAGAACTGCGTCACCGGCAGGTTCTCGTGGAACAGCCAGTTCTTGGCGCCGTCGAAGCTGGTGTACAAGCCGCCGTCGCACCCGACGCGCACGTGGTTGGGGTCGGCGGGGTTGACCCAGATGCAGTGGTTATCGACGTGCTTGAAGCGGTCGCCGAGCGGGGCGAGGGTCTTGCCGCCGTCGTCGGAGGTCATGATTCGCACGTTCATGACGTAGATGCGGTCGTGCTTGATCGGGTCCACGACGATGTGGGCATAATACTGGGCTTGTGTGTCGAACGGGTTCTGCTTGGCCCAGGTGAGGCCGAAGTCCTCGCTGCGGAAGATGCCGCCGAGCTTATCCGGCGCCTCGACGGTGGCGTAGGCGACGCCGGGCTTACTGGAGGCCGCGGCGAGGCCGATGCGCCCGAGTTCGCCGCCGGGGAGTCCGCCGCCGATCTTCGCCCAGGTCTTGCCGCCGTCGGTGCTCCGGTGGACCGCCGACCCCGGCCCGCCGTTCACTAAGGTGTAGACGTGCCGGCGGCGCTGGTAGCTCGCGGCGAGCAGCACGTCGGGGTCGGCCGGGTGGCGCACCACGTCGGTGACGCCGGTGTCGGCGTCGATGGCGAGCACGCACGCCCAAGTCTTGCCGCCGTCGCGCGTGCGGTACAGCCCGCGCTCGCCGCCGGCGTTCCAGAGCGGCCCCTGCGCCGCGACCAGTACGTCGTCGGAGTCGCGCGGGTCGATGAGGATGCGGGCGACGTGCTCGCTGGCACCCAGCCCGACGTTCTTCCACGACTTGCCGCCGTCAACGCTCTTGTAGACGCCGTCGCCGTAGCCGACGCTGCGCTGCGAGTTGTTCTCGCCGGTGCCGACCCACACGGTCTCGGGGCGCTTGGGGTCGATCTGCACGCAGCCGATCGAGTACGAGCTTTGGGCGTCGAAAACCGGCGTGAACGTCGTCCCGGCGTTGGTCGTCTTCCAAACCCCGCCCGACGCCACGGCGACGTAGTAGGTGCTGGCGTCGCGCGGGTGGACGGCCAGCCCGACGACGCGCCCCGAGGTGACGGCCGGGCCGATGCTTCGGAACTTGAACGCCTTCGCCGAGCGCTCGGCCAGCGCCGCTGCGTCGGGCGACTTGGCCGGCTCGGGCACCGGCTCGGCGGGGCCGGCCAACAGGGCGGCTAATAGATAGGCAATCGTCGCGGTCATGGGCAACTTCCCGGAGGTGTGCGGGCGCGGGCGGGGGCGGATTAGCCTACGGACTGGGGCGTGGGCGGTAAGATGTCGAAAACGCCCCCCCGGAGTCGCCGCCATGCCTGCGCTACTGCTCGCCGCCTGCCTGCTGCTCGCCCCGCCGAAGCCCGTCGCCGTCGGCGAACTCTCGGCCGCGCCGCCCGAGTCGTGGGTCGCCGAGAAGCCGAACAATTTGCTCCGCTCGCACCAGTTCAAGCTGAAGGGCGACAAGGGTACTTGCGAGTTGGCAATCTACCCCGAGGCGTCGCCGAAGGTCGAAGACAAGTTCGCCGAGTGGAAGGCGACGTTCGAACTGGACGGCGAAGCGCCACCTGTGATCGCGCCCCAGAAACTGACCGACTCGGCGACCGCGCACCGGCTCGACTTGACCGGCACGTGGAAGTACCGCGAGCGGCCGCGCGACCCGAAGTCGAAGGAGGAGCGGCGCGAGAACAGTCGGGTGGTGTGGGTGGTCGTGGCGCAGGGCGGCGGCGCGACTCACATTCGCCTGAGCGGCCCGAAGGACGCCGTGGCCGAGCAACTGCCGGGGTTCGACCGCTGGCTAGCGTCGCTCCGCTAGCGCCCGTAACTCGGGGCCGAGTTGCGCTAATCCGGCGTCGGTGGTGATCAGCGGCTCGTAGCCGAGGTCGCGCTTGATCGCGGTCAGGTCGAAGTGGTGCGACGTGGAGAGCTGAGACACGACGAAGCGCGTCAGCGGCGGCTCGCCGGGGAGCCGCAGGCCCGCCCACGCCAGTTCGCCGGCGTTGGCCACTAGCTTGGCGAGCGGGACCGGCAGCGAGCGCGTGACCGGCGGCAGCCCGGCGAGGGCGAGCGCGCGGTTCAGGAACGCCCAGAGTTCCACCGGCGCGCCGTCGG
>CAXTPM010000015.1:12532-20455 GCA_964245865.1 uncultured Fimbriiglobus sp.
GCGACGAAGTAGGCCCGGCCGGCGCACGCGGCGCCGGGGCGCAGGCGGTCGAGTGCGAGCAGGTGGGCGTGTGCGGCGTTCTCGACGTGCGTCACGTCCACCAGAATGGGGTGCGTGCCGATGCGGCGCAGGCGCCCGGACTTGGCGCGGGCAACGAAGCGCGGCAGCAAGTGCGGGTCGCCGGGGCCGTAGATCAGGTGCGGCCGCAGCGCGACGGCGGACAGCTCCGGCGAGTTCGCGGCCAGCACCTCGCGCTCGGCGACCGCCTTGGTGCGCGGGTAGGCGGCGTCGAAGTGGGTGGCGAGCGGCGTCGATTCGCCGGCACTCACGAGGTCGCGGCCGGTATGCACCACACTCGGCGTGCTGGTGTGGACCAGGCGCGGCACGCCTTCGGTGCGCATCGACGAGAGGAGGGCGCGCGTGGCCAGCACGTTGGCGGCGAAGTAGTCGCGCTCGCGGCCCCACACCCCCGCCTTGGCGGCGACGTGGACCGCGGCGTCGCACCCGGCGAGCGCGCGGCGCAACTCGGCGGCGTGGGCAGAGTCGGCCAAGTCGGCGCGGAACTGCCCCACGCCGAGCGCGTCGAGGCTCGCGGAGTGGCTGCGGGAGACGCTGCGAACGGTGTCGCCGCGCGCCAGCAGTTGCCGCACGATCGCGCCGCCGAGGAAGCCGTTGCCGCCGGTGACGAGGACTCTCACGACGCGGCCCCCGGCAGCTTGCGGTCGGCCCACGCGGCGAGCGCCTCGCGGTTGACCTTCGAGTTGTGCCGGACATCGACGGGGAACGGGTGCGGGTAGTGCAGGAAGCGGCGAATGGTTTGCGTGTGCGCGAAGTTGAGCGCCTGCTCCGCGAGTGCGTCTTCGATGACGCCGCCACTGCGGAAGAACTCGCTCCCGGCGTCGAGTTCGTAGCAGACCACCGGCACGACCCGCCCGCCGCGCCGCACGCCGACGAGTGCCGCGCGCGCTACCCCCTCGGCGGCGCCCAGCACCGGCTCCACCTGGTCCGGGTACACCGGCCCCTCGTCGGCCCAGACCACGTGCGCCTTGCGCCCGCAGAACCACAGCCGCCCCGCTGAATCGCGGTAGCCGACATCGCCCATGCGGTGCCACATTCGCCCCGTGCCGGGGTCGAGAATCTTCGCGGCCGCGTCGGCGTCAGGCCGGCCCCAGTACAACGGACTCACGGCCTCACCCCCGGCGATGAACTCGCCGATCTCGCCGTCGGGCACTAGCTCGGCGTCGGCCCACGTCGGGATGTCTGTCGTGGTCTGGCGGACGATTCGTACCTCGACGCCGGCCACGGGCTTACCGACGCAGACGCCCGCGCCGAGGGCCGTTTTCGCCGCTGTTTCCCGCAGAATCTCGCCACTGCCGATGTCCGACACCGGCAGCGCTTCGGTCGCGCCGTAGGGGGTGAACACCTGCGCCCCGGCCGGCAGCAGTTTCGCCATGCCGGCAATGGTGGCGGTGGTGGCCGGCGCGCCGGCGCTGACCACGCGCTTCAACGTCGGCACGCGCGGCAAACGCTCGCTGGCAGCGGCCCAGTTCCGCAGCACCGCCGGGGAGGCGAAGAGGTTCGTCACGCCGAGCTGGTTGCACTGCGCCACGAGCTTGGCCGGGTCGGCGCTGGCCGGGCGGCGCGGGTCGAGCAGCGGCACGGCGCAGCTCATCCCCAGCGCGGGGCCGAACAGCGCGAACAGCGGTAGGCTGCACAGGTCCACCTCGCCGGGGGCGATGCCGTACATCTGTTTGAGGTGTTCGACCTGTGCGGCGAACATGCCGTGGGTGTACACGGCCCCCTTCGCCGGGCCGGTGCTGCCGCTGGTGAACAGGATCGCGGCCACGTCGGTCGGCGCGACTTGCGGCCAGTCGGTGCGATCGGCTAATAATTGGCCGCGCGCCTCGACGGCGCCGAGAGTCGCGGCCGCGCCGAGGCGGAATCGCCCGGTGCTGACGGCCACGGCGCCGGGCGCCCACCCCAAGAGGCGGCGCGCGAGGACCGCCTTGGGCACCGCGACGAACCCGGCGGGGTTTGCGTCGGCGAGGCACCGCGCCACGCCCCGCGCCCCCATGCCGGGGTCGATCCACACCGGCACCGCGCCGAGTTTCAGCAGGCCGAAGCTCAGGGCGAAGAAGTCGCGCGACGGCGGCACGAACAGGGCCACGCGGCTGCCGCGCCCGAGGCCGAGTGTGGTCAGCCCGGCGGCGACGGCTCGGCTGGCGCGGTCGAGTTCGGCGTAGCTCACGGACCCGTGGGTGACGACCCCGCGCCGCACGCGCGGCAGGAACAGCGCCGGCCGGTCGGGAGTAGACCGGGCCATTTCGCCGAGGGCGTCGGCGACGTTAGTGCCCGGCATACTGCGCGGCGGGGATCGGGTGCCGGGCCAGGAACTCGCGCACCGCCGGCGCGACTTCCTCCGGCGCGTCTTCCAGCAGGTAGTGGCCGCAATCGGGCCAGGTCCGAGTCTCGGCGTGCGGCATCCGGCGCTGGAACTCGGCCAGGAAGTGCCGGTCGAACACGAAGTCGCGCATCCCCCACAAGAGCAGCGTCGGCACGCCCGACAGCTTCGCCAGCGACTCGCCGGCGCCCGCCACGATGTCGGAGCCGTCGTCCTTCGGCGAGAGCGGAATGGTCTGCACGAACTTCCACACGCTCAAGCGGTGTTCGGGCGTGTCGTGCGGCGCGAGGTAGGCGGCGCGCACCTCGGGGGGCAGCGGCCGGCGCGTGACGCACCAGCGCGCGGCGAGCCGGCAGAAGGCGTTGTGCCGCAGAATCAGGTACTTGCCGAGTGCGGTGTCGCGGCCCAGGCGCAGGCTCGGCGGCAGCGGCTTACTGGCCGGCAGGGGGAAGCCGCCGGTGTTGATGCACACCAGGCGCTTGAGTTTGCCGGGGTTGCGCGCCGCCCACGCCAGGCCGATCATGCCGCCCCAGTCGTGCAGTACGAGCGTGACGTTCTCGGTCACGCCGCGCGCGGCCAACACCGCGCCGAGGTCGCTAATGCGCGACTCCAGCCGGAAGTCGTACTGGGCGAGCGTCGGCTTATCGGACTTGCCGCACCCCAAGTGGTCGATCGCCACGCAGCGGTGGTCCGGCGCCAGTTCACGAATCAGCGAGCGGAAGTAGTAGCTCGAAGTCGGGTTGCCGTGGACGAACACCACCGGCTCGGCGCCCCCCGGCCCCTCATCGACCGTGTAGACGCGCCCGCCGGGCCGGTGGGTGTAAACGCCGTCGAACTCGTCACTCATTTGAGGTGTTACCACTCCAGTCCGAGCATGAGGCAGTTCAGGCCACTGCCGATGCCGAGGAAGCCGACGCGGTCGCCGGCATTCAGGAAGCCGCGCTCCTCGGCGATGGCAGCGGTCACGGGCAGCGACACGGTGCCGACGTTGCCGAGGTACGGGAACGTACTGTAGTCCTGGTGGTTCGCCAGCCCGAAGCCCTTCATGATCGCGTCGCGGTGGCCCGCGCCGACTTGGTGGCAGATGACTTTGTCGATGTCGGCGGCGTCCCAGTGCATCTTGTCGAGGAAGTTGGCCCAGGTGCGCGTGCCGAGTTCCACGCCGTGCTTGAGCACCTCGCCGGCGTGCGTCTCCATGAACGGCATCATCACGTGCCTCATGCCCCGCTCGATGCCCTGTTTGACGAGCGCCCCGGCCTGCGTGCCCAGCACGTGCTCCAAGAGCGGGGGCATCTTCTGGTCGATCATGCGGCCGACGGCGCCGGGCAGCAAACTGCGCACGCCCCACTTGCACAGGTCGTGATGCTGCGGGGCGTTCTGGGCGGCGCCCCCGACTAGTCTGCGCCGGCCCGTGGCGAGGTCGTCGCCGGTGACGAGCACCGCGACGGCGCCGCTCCCCCCCGTGAAGGTGGCGAGCGAACTGCGGAACACGTCCACCGACTTCGCGGAGTTCACCTGGTCGATGGCGATCTCGTTGATTTCCCTGGCACTCTCGCAACTGACGACTAGCCCGCTGCGGCACTGGCCGAGTTCGATGCGGTTGGCGACCTCGACCACGCCGTTCAACACGCCGAGGCAGGCGTTCGACAGGTCGTACATCGTGGCGCCGCTGCTGATGCCCAACTCCGACGCCACGGCGCAGGCGGTGGCCGGCTCGTACTGCTCGCGGCACACACCGGCGTAGATGAGGATATCGACGTTCTTCGGGTCGAAGTCGGCCTTACTGAGTGCGTGCCGGCCGGCGGCGGCGGCGCCCTGCGAGAGCCGGTGCCCCGGCTGCCACCAGCGCCGCTCGTTGATGCCCGTGAGCAACTCCAGTTGCCCGAAGCCGAGGCGGTGCTGGTCGTAGAACGGCTTCAGCTTGCGCTCCAACTCGGCGGTGGACACCACCACCGGCGGCAACTCGTAGCCGATCGATTCCAGATAAACCCGGCGGTAGTGCATTCCGGCTCGCTTGGGCGGGGGCGTGGGGGGCGCGGGGCGGGGACCGACTAGCTTAGCGTGAAGTTCGCCATCTTGTAGATGACCCGGCCGTCGATGGTCAGGAACCCGCGCGCGGTGATCGCTCGCGCGGCCTCGTCGATGGCCGTGACCTCGAGCACCACCGTCACCTCGCGGTCGCCCGGCACCACCTGGCCCCGGTACTCCCAGTCGTAGGGCGTGCCGAGTTGGGGGAACTGGAACCCGGCCCCACTCGGATGGGCGTCGGCGCCGAAGCGGTTCACGTGCGCGAACTTCAGCAGTTGCACGAACGACTCCAGCCCCAAGGAGCCGGGCCACACCGGGTCTTGGTGGAAGTGCGCGGCGAAGAACCACGCGCTCGGGTCCACCGCGATGCGCCCCTGCGCGACTCCGAGGCCGAACGCGCCGCCGGTGGGCAGGTAGCCGTCGATTCTGTCGAGCATCCGCAGTTGCTCGGCCGGGAACGGTGATTCGCGCGGCAGCGTCCCCCGGATCAGACTCGGGTGGGCCAACTGCTCGGCACTCAGGTACGGCACCTTCGCGCTCACCATCCCGACCTGGTTGGCGAGCGCGTCCTTGGCGAAGAAGCCGAAGTACGTCGTGCCGTCGAACACCTTGCCCTTGCGGGATTCGATGAGCAAATCGTAGTGCTGGATGATCATCCCCGCCGAGTTCGACACCCTGGTCAGCGTCGCGGTGCTCGTCAGCCTGCCGACCTTGGGCGTCACGGCGAGGTGCTGGGTCGCTTTGCCGCCGAGGTTGCGGAAGCTCACGTCGAACGGCACCTGCAAGGCCGAGCCGCAGTAGGCGGCGAGGAAGCCGCACGGCTGCAGCGCGGCTTCGAGCAGCACGCTCATCGGCATCCGCCCCGAGCGCTCGGCCTCGAAGTACCACGCCTCCACCGGCGGGGTGTACTCGGCCACCGCGCGGGCGCCGGCCTTCATCCCGAACGGCTCGCCGCTCACACTCCGCACGCAGTCCACGAACTGGAACGGCGGACCCGGCAGCCGGGCCAGCACGCGCTCGTGGTCGAACACCCGGTACGGCTCGCCGAAGCACTCGCTCGGGTTGCCGTTGGAGTACGCCACCACCTGGGCGTGGCTGAACGCCGGCGCGGGCAGCGGTTCGGTCGGCGGGGCGTCGGCATCCAGGTCGGCCCACACCTCGGCGATGTCGGCCTCGACCAGCCCGCCGAGGCGCAGCGACAGGTTCGTGATCTCCACAATGGGCTTGCCGTCGGCGAACATCAAGGCGTCGGCGATACAGTACGGCTCGGGGCCGAAGCCGACCTCCTTGACGCTCACCTCGTAGGCGACGGTGCCGGTGGTGGCCAGCACCTGCCCCCGGCACTTCAGGCGGCTCTTCACACCCGGCTTCGGCTCCGCGACGACCTGGTTCGCCTCGCCGACCCAGCCGAGCCGGGCGACCAGCACGCGCAATGTTTGCAGGCAGCACTCGTACATCAGGGTGCCCGGCATCACCTGGTCGTCCACGAAGTGGCACTCGATGAACCACTCCGCCGGCTGGATGTCGTACTCGCCGCGCACGAACCCCAGGCCGAACCGCCCGCCGCCGGGTTCGAGCGCCGTCACGCGGTCCAACAAGCGCAGCATCCCCGACGGCAGCCGGGTGGGGGCCGCGACGCGCGCCAGTTCGAAGGGACTGCCGAACGCGCCCGCCAGGTCGCCGCGGTGCAGCGCCTCGATGTCCATCTCCGTCAGCGCCGACTTGCCGTGCTCGACCGGCCAGCGGAATCCGTCGGGGCGCTTGCCGGGCAGCGGCATCGTGTCGAGGCGCGACTTCACCACGCCCTGGCCCGCGGCCAAATGCTCGGCGGTGAAGAAACCCGCGACGCCGTTCTCCATCGTCAGCAGGGGCCGCCCGCCGATCGCCCCCTCGAAGCGGAAGTGGAACAGCCACGCGCCCGACTGCTGCACGAAGCGGTCGATGCGGATGTCGTAGCGGATCACCTCGCCAACTTCGGGCAGGCCGCGGTGGAACGTCACCACCGCGTCGAGCAGGCGGTACACCGCCAGGCCGCGCGTCTGGAAGTCGATGCCCAGGAACCCCGCCAAAAATAGGTCGGCCTGGCCCGCCTCGACCGTCACTGAGATCGGGCAGCGGCCCTGGTCCAGGTACCACCGCTCGGCGTAGACCGCGTGCGTGGTGACGACGCGCCCGGCCCCCAAACTCAGCGGCTCGCCCTCGATGTCGAGCACCTCATCGACCAGCATCAGCGGCCCGTCGGGGAGCCTCACGCGGGTGGGGAACTCGTCGATCCCCGCGTACAGCGGCCCCAGCACGGGGGCGACGGGGCCGCGCGCGAACGCGAACAGCGCGTCGGTGTCCAGCCGGCGCGGCGGGGCGTCGGGGTCGGTCGCCGGCGCGACTTCGACTTCGAGCGCCGCCTCGACCTCGGCGACTAGCTCGGGGAGCCAGTCCGAGCCGCCGTCGTCCTCGTCGTCGTCACCGAGAAGGGCACTCACCAGGCGCGAGCGTGGGGCCGGCGGCGGCGTGGCGACCAGCGGCTCAGCGGTCGGTTCGGCGCTCACTTCGACTGGCAGTCGGTCCAACTCGGTCTCGCTCGGCGCGGGGTGGTAGCCGTTGGCGGTCGCCTCGGGGGCGGTGACGGCCGGCTCGGGTTCTACGGGGGACGGGACGGCCTCGAACGCCCCGCTCGCCGCCGAAATCGCCGCGGCCGGCGGGACGGGCATCGGGGTCGGCACCGGCGCCGGCGGGAGCGCGAACAGCGACTCGGGGACCGTGCGCGCCGGCAGCTTCAACACCCGCGCCGTCGGCGCCGCGAGGGCCGGCCGCGCCGCGAGCTTGACCGCCGGGCCGTAGAGCGCCCCCAGCTCCGCCCCCGTGCGCTCGGAGACGCACTGCGCGAGCGCCCGCAGCACCAGCGACGACTCGTCCTGGCGCGCCGCCGACACCGACCGCGCCACGTGCGGCCGGTCGCCGAGCACCGACGAAATCGCGCGCGACGCCGAGTTGCCCGGCCCCATCTCCAAAAAGATTCGCGCCCCCTCCCGGTACGCAGCTTCCACCACGGCCGGAAAATCGATGGTGCCGAGCACCCCGGCGGTGATCGAGTCGGCGCACGCGCCGGGCGTCGGGGCGTAGGGCCGCGCGGCGGCGCCGCTGAACACCGTCACCCGCGTGGCCGACACGGGGAGCGTGTGCAGCTCGCGGTACGGCTTTTCCACGGGCTTCGCCGCCTCGCAGTGCGCCAGCGTGACGCCCGGCAGGGGCAGGAACGCGGCCTGGGGGAACTGCGCGGCCAGCCGCTCGACATCGCCGCGCACCCCGCCGACCACGCACTCGCTGCGGGTCGTGGCGATCAGCAGGTACGCCCGCAGCCCCGGCCGCAGCGCGGCCATCACGTCGTCGGCCGGCACCGCCAAGACCCCCGCGAGCCAATCGACCGGCTGCGAGTCGGGCCAGCCCCAGTGCCTCTGCGCCGCGCGGTACGGCGGCGCCAGGTCGCTCTCGAACAG
>CAXTPM010000016.1:0-20114 GCA_964245865.1 uncultured Fimbriiglobus sp.
ATTTTGAGGCGGTCGCCGTCGAGGGAGTACGTCCCCTTCAGCACCGCCGGGGCGCCCTTCGGCGTCGGCGCGGTTACGTCGATGGCCCCGGCCGGCGCGTCGGGGAGGGCGAACGGCACCGGCCCGTCGCCCAGTGTGGGCCACGTCAGGCGGTCGGCCTTGAACTCGATGCCGGCCTGGCGGGCGCGGGCGACCCAGCCGAGTTCGGCCTTGCCGTCGCGCTCGGTGCCGACGCAGCGCCAGCGGCCTTCCAGCGGCAGGGCAACCGGCGGGGCGGCGGGCGGGGCGGCGAGCAGGGCTACCAGTGCCGTGAATCGAATGGGGAACATCGGCGACCTCGCGGGGCGGGAGGGGGCGGCGTCGATTGTAGGCGCCGGCGTCCGCCCTTGACCGCCGCGCCCGAACGCTTACACTAATCGCTTGCCTCGCGCAGCCGCTCCGCAACTCGTGCCGAGCGAACCGCCTGGCCTCTCGGGACAATTGAAATGGCGTTAGGACTCCTCGGCACCAAGGTCGGCATGACCCAGGTGTACACGGCCGACGGCAGCGTCGAGCCGGTGACGGTGCTGCAAGTCGGCCCGTGCCCGGTGATGCAAATCCGCACCCCCGAGCGCGACGGCTACGCGGCGGTGCAACTCGGCTACCGCGACAAGCCGCGCAAGAACGCCATCCGCGCCGAGCAGGGCCACGTGGCCAGCGGCCTCAAATCCAAGCGCAAAGACGCCCGGCTCAAGGGCGGCGTGCAACTGCTGCCGAAGCCCGACTGCGAGCCGCAGCGCTTCGTGCGCGAGTTCCGCGTCAACGCCGCCCCGACCGTGACCGTCGGCCAGAAGCTCTCGGTCGCGGAGATTTTCGGCGAGGTCAAGGCGGTCGATGTCGTCGGCACCAGCAAAGGCCGCGGCTACCAGGGGGTCATGAAGCGCCACGGCTTCGCCGGATTGCCGGCCGCGCACGGGGCGAAGAAGGTCCACCGCCAGGCGGGTTCGACCAGTTCGCTGGCCTCGAACCGCGGCTCGGGCCGGCCGAAGAAGGGGATGCGCCGCGCGGGCCAGTACGGCAACGCCCGCATCACCATGCGCAACCTCGCGGTCGTGCGCATCGACGCCGACAAGAACCTGATTCTCGTGCGCGGCTCGGTCCCCGGCTTCAACGGCGGCTACATTCTCGTGCGCCCGACCAACAAGTACGGCTCGACCCACGGCAAGGCGCCGGTGCAGCAGGACGTGAAGGCCAAAGTCGTGATCCAGAAGAAGGGCAAGTAAGGAGTGTTCGGTGGTCAGTGGTCGGTGGTCAGAGTAGACAAGCACAGGCGGGAGGACCGGGCCGGCTTTTCCTTCTGTTCTGACCACTGACCACCAACCACTGACCACTACTCATGCTCGGCATCGACCTCGGCACGACGTTCTGCGTGGTCGCCCGCCTGGACGAGCGCGGGCGCCCGGCCACCGTGCCCAACCGCGACGGCGAGATTCTCACGCCGAGTGCCATCTACTTCGCGTCCGACAAGCAGGTCGTGGTCGGGCAGCCGGCGCTCGACTTGGCCTTGGAGCAGCCCGAGCGCGTGGCGACACTCGTGAAGCGGCGGATGGGCTACGCCGAGTACGGGCGCGAGCTGCTCGGGCGATCATTTCGGCCCGAAACCCTGTCGGCGGTCATTCTCAAGAAACTCGTGCAGGACGCCGCGCGCCAGGTCGGGCCGGTCGGCGAGGTCGTCGTCACTGTCCCGGCGTACTTCGACGACACGCGGCGCAAGGCGACCCACGACGCGGGCAAGATCGCGGGCCTCACCGTGCTCGACCTGATCGACGAGCCGAGCGCCGCGGCCCTGGCGTACAGCGTGCCGACTACTGCCTCAGGGGGTACGTCGGGCGACTTGGTCGAGGGGCCGCGCACGGTGCTGGTGTACGACCTCGGCGGCGGCACCTTCGACGTGACTTTAGTCAAGCTCGGCAGGAAGCGCTTCCAGGTGCTCGCCATCGAGGGCGACAACCAACTCGGCGGGCGCGACTTCGATGTCCGCATCGTCCAGCACATCGCCGGCAAGTTCCGCGAGCAGTTCGGCACCGACCCGGCCGACGACCCGCAGTCACTGGCACTTTTAGAAGCCAGCGCGGAGCGGGCCAAGCGCACCTTGTCGAAGCTCGAACAGGCGACGGTGACTTGCACGCATTTGGGCAAGAAACTGCAGTACCCGCTCAGCCGAAGCGAGTTCGAGGCGATCACCGCCGACCTGATTTTGCGCACGCGCCTGACCACCCAGGAGGTGCTGCGCCAAGCCGGGGTAAGTTGGCCGGACATCTCCACCATGCTACTGGTCGGCGGCTCGACGCACATGCCGGCGTGCGCCAAGCTCCTCAATGAACTCAGCGGCCGGGCGCCGGACCAGAGTTTGGCGGTGTCCGAGGTGGTGGCCAGGGGGGCGGCGGTCCACGCGGGCATCCTGACCGCGCGCAAGTCCGCGCAAGTGCCGTCGAACTTGGCGGCCCTTGAAGGCATCGTCGAGATCAGCGTCAACGCCCACGGCCTCGGCGTGGAGGTGCGCTCCGGCGACGAGCGGCTGAACGACATTCTGATCCGCAAGAACACGCAACTTCCGGCGGTCGAGAGCCGGGTCTACCGCACCGCCAAGGAGTCGCAGAGCCGGGTGCGCGTGCGCGTGCTCCAAGGAGACGCCCACCAGGCGAGCGCGTGTATTCCGGTGGGCGAGTGCTGGATTGATGGATTGCCCGAGGGTCTCGCCAAAGGCTCGCCGGTGCAGGTGCGCTGCCGGGTGGCGGCCAACGGCATGATCGACATCGCCGCGCTCGACATGACCGGCGGCACGCTGGCCGAGGCGAGTTTGCGGCGCGAGACGGGGCTGACCGATGCCCAGATTCGTGAGGAGCGGGCGTTCGTCGCCGGGCTGGAGGTGCTCTAGCCGTGGCGTGCTACACCATCGGCATTGCGGGCGGCTCCGGCTCGGGGAAATCGACGCTGGTCGAGCGCCTGTTAGATGCCGCGCCGGGTCGGGTGGCCCACCTGCCGCACGACGCCTATTATCGGAACCGCGACGAGATGCCACCCGCAGTGGCGCAGGCGCGGAACTGGGACCACCCCGACGCGCTCGACACCGACTTGTACCTGCACCACATCGACCTCTTGAAGAGCGGCCGGCCCGTGGCGTGCCCGGTGTACGACTTCGCCGCCCACGCCCGGCGCGCCGACGCCCGCCGCATAGAGCCGCGCCCGGTGCTGCTTCTGGAAGGCATCCTGCTGTTCCACGTGCCGGGGCTGCGCGAGCGCATCGACCTGAAGGTGTACGTCGAGACCCCGGCGGATCTGCGCATCTTGAGGCGGATGCTGCGCGACGTGAGCGAGCGGGGCCGCACCGCGCAGAGCGTGGGCGAGCAGTACGAATCGACGGTGCGGCCGATGCACGCGCTCTTCGTGGAGCCGAGCAAGGCGTTCGCGGACATCGTCGTGCCGTGGGAGCTGCACAACCACCGCGCGGCGGAGTTGATCGGGCAGGCCATCGAAAGAAGTGCGGAGTGCAAAGTGCAAAGTGCAGAATGAGAAGACGCGAACCCTGCGCGAACTATCGCGGTTCGATACTCTGCACTCTACACTTTTCACTCCGCACTCTCTCCATCGAGGCTTCCATGCAACAGACGCTGATTCTCCTGAAGCCCGACGCGGTGCAGCGCCGGCTCGTCGGGCCGATCACCACCCGGTTCGAGCAGAAGGGCTTGCGCCTCGTGGGGCTGAAGCTCGTCAAGTGCAGCCGCGAGTTGGCGGAGAAGCACTACGCGGTGCACGCGGGCAAGCCGTTCTACGGCTCCTTGCTCGACTTCCTTACCAGCGGCCAGACCGTGGCGATGGCGTGGGAGGGGCGCGAGGCGGTGGCGGTCGGGCGTAGCCTCATCGGCCTGACCGACGGCGCGAAGGCCGCACCCGGCACCATCCGGGGCGACTTCGCCCTGAGCGTGCAGAACAACTTGGTGCACGGGAGTGATAGCCCCGAGAACGCGCAGGCGGAGTTGGCGCTGTGGTTCGGCGCGGGCGAACTGGTGCCGGCCGACGGGGTCGATGCGCACTGGGTGAGCTAGTCCCGCCGGCAGAGGGTGGTCGGATGCGTCGGTCGTCTCTGCCGCGGCTCGTCGCCGTCGGCCTCGCGCTCGGCGGCACGGGCTGGGGCGTGTTTCTGCTGCTGGTGTTCGGGGCCAACGCGCTCTGGCCGCTGCCGTTCGGCTTCGGCTACGCCGTGACGGCCGGGTACTGGCTGCGCGCCCTGACGACGCCGGAGTTGTTCGCGCGCCGGGCGATCTGGGCCGCGTCCATTGCGGTACAGGGGACGTGGCTCGCGTTAGGTCTGATGAGTCTGTGGGGCGGCGAGCCGAACTGGTTCGCGGCGTGGTGGGCGCTGGCGACGGCCGCGTCGGTGGTGGCCCTGCGGCTGGAGCCGCCCGCCGCCGAGGAGGTTCTGCCCGATGCCCGCGCGTGACTGCCCCCACTGCGGGGCGGGGCTGCCGCCCGGCCCCGCGGCCGACTGCCCGGCGTGCGGCGGGGCCGTCCGCGCGGCGACCCCGGCGCCCCTGAACGTCAAGTTCCTGGCCCGCCTACTTGCGCTGCGAGACCGGCCGGTGACACTCGGGCTATTATTACAACTATCGCTGCCGGCTATGCTCCTGACGGCTCTGGTGGTCGGGGCCGGCGCGGCGTGGTTCGTATTCCAGGGCCAAGACCTCGCTGCGGCCGCGACCGGCGGGGTGCTGGCCGGCGCGATTCTGCGCGACTTCGGCACGCTGAGGCGCTCGGCCCGACTCTGGCCGACGCAGGCGGCGGTGCTGGACTGGGACGAGATCGAGCGGCTGGTGCGGGCCGGGCGGGACGACGCGCCGGCACTCTAGGCAAGATTTTTCGCCGCGCAGCTTGCATCACTGTCGCCACGTTCTAAAGACTGGTGTCCCGCCGAGCCGCCCTTCTGGGGTGTCTCGCCGGGGCGGCCGGGCGGCAGTTTTGGTGCCGCCAGCCGATCGGTCCCGCGCGCCTGACTCGCACTCAGTCGGGCGGGGCGACATCGCGCTAGTTCCGCTCCGAGGGGGGAGCGGTTTTAGCCGCCGAGGCGGATTCCGAAGGCGGACGGGCCGACGGAATCGGTCGGAGCTTCGCCGGGCACTGGGCAACCAGTGCCCGGTTTTTTCGCGCACTTCGGGTTGATCGCTGCCCTCGGGTGTGGTCGAATACGGCCCCCGACCGGAGCCGCCATGCCCGCCGCCCTGACCGCGATCTACCGCCGCGCCCGCCGCGCCGCCGCGGAACTGAGTCCCGCCGGGCGCGTGCTGAACGAGTGGCGGGCGCTGGTCGGCACGCGCTACCACGCCGAGAACCGCTTCTACGGCCAGGGTCTCATCCGCCCCTACGTCCGCGCTACGAGCGTCGGCGGCGTGCCGACGCAACTCCTGATGGCCACCGTCGAAGGGGAAATCTGGTACGGCGGACCCGAGCCTTACGCCGCCGAGTTGGCGATGTTCGCGCGCCACGGGCTGGTGCGGCCGGGCGACGTGGTGTTCGACCTCGGCGCCAACCAGGGCGTCACCAGCATCGCCCTGTCGCGCCTCGTCGGGCCGAGTGGAAAGGTGTTCGCGTTCGACCCGTTCGCGCTCAACTGCGACCTGATCCGCCTGAACTGTAAGCTCAACCACGTCGGCAACGTCGAGGTCATCCCCGTCGGCGTCGGCGAGCGCGCCGAGACGCTGAGCGTGCCCGCGCGGCACCAGCAGTGCCTGCCGGGGGGCGAAAGTTTCCCCGACGCGGTGGCGGTGCGCGTCGAGCCGCTGGATGCCTTCGCCGACCTGCGCCCGGACTTCGTCAAGATGGACATCGAGGGGAGCGAGGTGGCCGCGGCGCGGGGCGGGCCGCGGCTGTTCGGCCGGCTGCCGCGGGCCTACGTCGAACTGCACCGCGACCAGGTGGCAAAGTTCGGCCACACCTGCGCGGAACTGATGGAGTCGCTGGCGGTGGGGAGCTACCAGTTCGCGCGGCTGTGGGACGCGCCGGAGAGTTTACGCGCGGTGACGGCCGAGGGGCTGTCCGGCGGGGGGAGTGGGCACTTGGTGCTCGGCCCCCCACCCTAGCCCTCCCTGTCAAGGGGGAGGGGGCAGGAAGAGAGGGGCGGGGTGCGGCCCCCCGTCCGCCTCACCCCGCCCGCCGCCGCTTGTACTCCGCGAGCATCGCGCGCGTGGCGTCGGCGTCATCGGCGCCGTACAGCCGGCTCGTGAGGAACGCCAGCCAGCCGAAACTCACGAACGCGACCCCGAGTGCGGCGGCGGGCAGGTCGCGCTTCAGGCAAGTGTCGAACAGCCCGTGCAGGACCATCGGCACCGCCAGCACGGTCAGGATCGGGCCGACCCAGCCGTGCCAGGACTCGGCGCCGTCGAACGAGTCGCGCCGCAGGTACAGCGTGACGCCGACCGAGCCGGACCAGACCGCGTGCAGCGCCACGCACGAGACGAAGCGCACCGCGTAGGTGCCGGGGCCGCTGACGCCGTTGTAGTAGCGCGACGAGTACAGAATCCCCTCCGCGACGCCGAAGCCCGCGCCCGAGGCCAGCCCCCAGACGAACAGCCCGCGCCACGCCTTCCCGCGCTCCTCGGAGCGGTGCCAGAACAAGGGCGCGGCCTTGACGAGTTCCTCGCACAGCCCCACGCCGAGCGTGAAGCCGACGAAACTCAGCAGGAAGCCGTTCTCGGGGTCCGAGGCGGCGCCGTAGGAGAACGCGATGAACTTCAGCAGCCAGAACACCAGCATCGCCAGGCCGCGCCCGACCATGATGCGCCCCTCAGTCCCCGAGGCGATGGCCTGCACGAGTAGCAGCAGCCCGACGCCGACGGTGGCGGTGGCGAGGCCGACGGCGAGCACCTGCCCCGGCCGGGCCGAGCCGTCGGACGCGAGAAACATGAGGAACACCAGGTAGCCCGCCGCCGCTGCGGCCGCGAGCGCCCAGTGCACCGCGGTGGAGCGCGGGAGCCACGCCCCCCGCAGGCGCTCGCCTGGGAGCAGGCCCAACAGTTCGTCGAGCGAGCGGGCCGACTCGGCGCGGCCGAGGAAGCGGGCCTGGTCGGCCGGCGTCGCGCCCTGCAGCGTCTCGGCCACGCGCTCCAGCAGGTCCGGCTCGTCGCCCGCCGTGAGGAGCGACGCGGCGAGGGGAATCATGGCGAGTGCGAGCAGCCAGTGCAGGTGCCGCCGCCACGCGGGCGGGTCGTCGGTCGTCAGCGGCTTCAGCGCGGCGGGCGCGACCTCGACCCGGCGGGGCGGCGCGGGCGGGGCCGGCGGGCGGCGAACCGGCGGCGCGGCCGGCTCAACTGTTTCCTCGGCGCGCGCCACTGGTGCCGGGGAGGCCGGCGGGCCGTCGTCGGCGAGCAGGATCGCCGCGGCGTCGAGTTCGGGTTCGACTTCCGGTGCGGGCACCGGCATCGGGGCGGCGCACGCCAGGCACTTCAGCACGCGCCCGGCGGCGCGCTCGGGGGCTTGGTGCCCCCGGCCGCACGCGGGGCAACTCACGGCGATGGGCATCGGCGACCTCGCGCGACCTCGGGGGACGACCGCCGTTAGTGTACGAACTCCGGCGGCACCTCGGGCGCCCCGGCGTGCCGGCACCGGAATCGCTAGTCCCAGGCGGACCCCCACCCCGCAGCCCCCGACGAGACCCCACCCGTGATCCCCGCCATCGGCTACGCCGCCCGCCACAGCTACTCGAGCCTTAAGCCCTACACGTTCGAGCGCGACCCCGCCGGGCCGGGGCAGGTCGAGATCGACATCCTGTTCTGCGGCGTCTGCCACTCGGACATCCACCAGGCGAAGAACGAGTGGTCGAACACCGTCTACCCCTGCGTGCCGGGGCACGAGATGACCGGCCGGGTTCGGGCCGTCGGCCCCGGCGTCACCCGGCACAAGGTCGGCGACCTCGTGGGGGTGGGGTGCATGATCGACAGTTGCATGAGCTGCGAGCCGTGCCGCTCTGGGGAGGAGAACTACTGCGAGGGGCCGAACTCGTTCCTGGCCACCTACAACGGCCCGATGCTGCCCGCCAAGATGGCGACCACCGGCGAGAACATGTACCGGCGCGACAACACCTTCGGCGGCTACTCGGATGTCATCGTGGTGCGCGAGGAGTTCGTGCTCAAAATCCCCGGTGGCCTCGACCCGGCGAGCGCGGCGCCGATCTTGTGCGCCGGCGTCACCACCTACTCGCCGCTGAAGCACTGGAAGGTCGGGCCGGGCCAAAAAGTCGGCGTGGTCGGCCTCGGCGGGCTGGGGCACATGGCGGTGAAACTCGCCAAAGCCATGGGCGCCGAGGTGACGGCGTTCACGCGCACCAAGGGCAAGAAGGCCGAGGCCGAGAAACTGGGCGCGGCGCACATCGAGATGGAAAAAGACGCCCAGTCGCAGATGGCCAAGATGGCCGCGACGGGGGGGCGGTTCGACTTCATCCTCTCCACCGTGCCGGAGAAGCACGACCTGAACCCGTTCGTCGTCCTCCTCAAGAGGGACGGCACGCTGGTGAACGTCGGGGCACTCGAGCCGATGGCGCCGGTGAACAACCAGTACGTCGCGTTCCACCGCCGCCGCGTCGCGGGTTCGCTCATCGGCGGTATCCGCGACACTCAGGAGGTGCTCGACTTCTGCGCCGCGCACGGCATCAAGCCCGAGATCGAGGTGATCCCGATCCAGGACGTGAACGCGGCCTACAAAAAAGTCGAATCCGGCGAGGTACGCTTCCGCTACGTGATCGACCTCGCGTCGCTGAAAAAAGAGCGGGACGAGGGCCGGTAGGTCAGCCGCTCTTCTCCTCGGCGAGGTGGAAGTGGTGGACCATGCGGTGAACCACGGGCGTCAGCAGCACCGCGGCGGCGACCAGCACCGCGAGGCCGCTGTAGAGCGCGTACGTCCCCGCGAACAGCTTGCCGGCGGTGGACTTCGGCGGGTCGAGCGGCCCCATGCCGGAAAGAATCATCGCCGCGTTCGCATACGAGTCGGCCCAGCCCAGCCCCTCGGTGACGTGGTAGCCGGCCATGCCGGCCGCGAGCGATAGCCCGACGAACAGCCCTACTACCGCGCCGGTGCGGGCCATGCGCCCGGCGAACTCCCGGCGGCTGGGCAGGGGGTCGGTTCGCGCTTCGAGTCCGAAGGGGCGTCGCTTCGGCACGGCCGGCTCCGGCGGGCGGGGAATTGGACGGGGCGTGCGGCGATTGTACGAACCGCCGCCGGACCTGGGGCGATTTGTGGTGACGCCGCTGTCGGGCGTCGATAGAATGCCAATCCTGCCGGCTCCCGCCACCCCGCTCGTCGCCCGACCATGCCCACCGCCCGCCCCGCCGGCCGAACGGCCGCGCTCGTCGTGATGGCCCTCGCCGCGCTCCTGCGTGCCGCCCCGGCGCGGGCCGACGGGAGCGCTTCGGACGCGGTCGGCGTCGAGTTCTTCGAGGCCAGGGTCCGCCCCGTACTGGTCGAGCACTGCCAGTCGTGCCACTCGGCCGCGTCGGGAAAGTCGAAGGGCGGCTTGAAACTTGACGCGCCCGCGGCGATCCGCGCCGGCGGCGACTCCGGGCCGGTTCTGGGTGGCGGTGGCCTGCTGCTCCGCGCGGTCGAGTACGCCGAGGACGCCCCGGCGATGCCGCCCAAGGGGAAACTCCCCGAGCGTGTGATCGCGGACTTGCGCAAGTGGGCCGCGATGGGCACGCCGCTGCCCGACGCCGCCGGAGCGACCGTTGCCAAGACCCCGGCGGCTCAGGATGGGCGCGACCACTGGGCGTTCCGGCCGCTGCCCCCCGTGGTCGCTGGCCTGCGGCCGGGCGAGGCGATCGACCGGCTCGTACTGGCCAAGCTCGCCGAGCGCGATCTCACGCCCGCCCCGCCGGCCGAGCGGCGCACGCTCCTGCGACGAGTCGCGTTCGACCTCACCGGCCTCCCGCCGACGTTCGAGCAACTCGAGGCGTTCGCCGCCGACGACTCGCCCGGCGCCTACGAGCGCGCCGTCGACGGGCTGCTAGCTTCGCCCCGGTTCGGCGAGAAGTGGGGCCGGCACTGGCTGGATGTCGCCCGCTACGCCGAGGACCACTCCACCGGCGAGGCGACGTGCAAGCCGCCGCGCAACCCGTTCCGCTACCGCGACTGGGTGATCGGCGCGTTCAACGCCGACTTGCCGTACCCCGAGTTCGTGCGGCGGCAACTGGCCGCGGACCTCGTGCCCGGCCTGCCGCCGGGCGAGGTCGCGGCGCTCGGGTTTTTGGGCCTCTCGCCGGTCTACCACAAGGAGCCGAAGCTCTCCGCCGACGCCATCGCCGCGATCGTGGCCGACGAGTGGGACGAGCGGGTGGACGCGGTGACGCGCGGGTTTCTGGGCCTCACCGTGAGCTGCGCCCGCTGCCACGACCACAAGTTCGACCCCATTTCTCAGGCGGACTATACCGCGCTGCTGGGCGTGATGGCCAACACGCAACTCTCCGACCGGCCCTTGAGCGCCGACCCCGACGGATCGGGCGCCGAGGCGCTAACGACCACGCGCCTGAGCCTCGTCGATGCCGAACTGCGCGTGAGCTACGCCAGGGAGATGGCCGAGACGGCCGAGAGGGAGAAGAAGGACTCGGCCGCGTTCCGGGAGCGGGCCAAGATTCTGCGCCTGGAGATCGACTCGCTGAAGGGGAAACTCGCCCGGCTGGAGGCCGCGCCGTCGGCCCCGGCGGTGCGCGACGCGGGCGCGCGCGTTAACGGCAGCGATCCCGCGTGGACGCTAGTCGATTACGCCCCCGGCGAGTACCGCGACCTGCCGCTGTTCGCGCGCGGCAACCCCGCCAAGCCCGGCGCGGTGGTGCCGCGCCGCTTCCTGCCCGTGCTGTCGAGCGGCGAGCCGAAGCCGCTGCGCACCGGCAGCGGGCGCCTGGAGTTGGCCGACGCCATCGCCGCCGACGCCGGGCCGCTCGCCGCGCGGGTGTACGTCAACCGCGCCTGGGGCTGGCTGTTCGGGCGCGGCCTCGTCGGCACCCCGTCGAACTTCGGCCTCACCGGCGACGCGCCCACGCACCCCGAACTGCTGGACGACCTCGCCGCCCGCTTCGCCGCCAGCGGATGGCGCCCGAAGTGGCTGGTCCGCGAGATCGTGCTGTGCGCGACCTACCGACGGTCGAGCCGACACGACGAGGCGTCCGCCAAACTCGACCCCGACGACCGCTGGCTGTGGCGCGCGCCCCGGCGGCGGCTCGAACTCGAGGCCTGGCGCGACGCGATGCTCCTCGTGAGTGGCCGGCTCGACCCGCGCGCCGGGGGGCCGTCGGACGACCTCGACGACGCGAACGGCGCCCGCCGCACCGTCTACGGCAAGGTCAGCCGCCAGCGCCCGCCGGATGTCCACCGCCTGTTCGACTTGCCCGACCCCAAGGCGCACGGCGAGAAGCGCGACCCGACCACCACGCCGCCGCAGCAGCTCTACTTCCTGAACAGCCCGTTCGTGCGCAAATGCGCCGAGGGGGCCGCGAAAGTCGCCGTCGCCGATGGGGCAACGTCGGACGAGGCCGTGCGGGCGCTCTACCGCCGGGTGCTGGCACGCGACCCGACGCCGGGGGAACTCGCCGCCGCGCTGAAGCTCGCCGCGCCGCCGGGCGGGAAGGGGACGCCCGCGTGGGAGCTAGTCGCGCAGGTACTGCTGGCGAGCAACGAGTTTCTGTTCGTGAACTAGCCGCGAGAGGACGACCGATGACCGCCGCCGACCCGTTTGCGACCCACCGCCGCGCGTTCCTCGGCCAACTCGGCGCGGGCGTCGGCATGCTCGGGCTGTCGGGCTACTTGTCGCAGGCGGTCGCCGCCGAGGCCGTCCCCGGCAAGGCGCACTTCGCCGCGCGGGCCAAGCGGGTGATCTTCCTGTTCATGGCCGGCGGGCCGTCGCAGCTTGATCTGTTCGACCCCAAGCCGCTGCTGGCGAAGTACGCCGGGCAGCGGCCCCCGGCGGCGGACCTGCGCACCGAGCGCGTCACCGGCGGCTTGTTGCCCAGTCCGTTCGCGTTCAAGCCCGGCGGCAAGACCGGCCTCATGGTCAGCGACTTGCTGCCGAAGTTGCGCGAGCGGGCCGACGATTTGTGCGTGCTGCGCGGCGTGTACGCGACCAACCCCAACCACTCGCCGGCCGCGAACTTCCTGGCGTCGGGCCGCATCGACGCGGTGCATCCGGGCGTCGGGGCGTGGGTCAGCTACGGCTTGGGGAGCGAGAACGCCGACCTGCCGGGATTCGTCTCGCTCGGCAGTGGCTTCGGCCAGGCGGGGTTCGAGCGCAGCGGCTACCTGCCGGGGGAGCACCAGGCGACCCGCGTCGGCGGCAGGAGCCAAGACCCCGAGAAAATGATCCGACACCTGAAGAACCCGACGCTCGACCGCGAGCGGCAGCGCGCCCAACTCGACGCGCTCCAGGAACTCAACCGCGCGCACGCCGAGGCCAACGGCCGCGACCCGCAACTGGAGGCGCGCGTGAAGGCGATGGAGACCGCGTTCCGCATGCAGTTCGCCGCCGGCGAGGCGTTCGACATCCGCCGGGAGCCGCAATCGGTGCGCGACGAGTACGGCCCCGGCGAGTTCGCGGCCGGGTGCCTGCTCGCCCGCCGCTTGGTGGAGCGCGGCGTGCGCTTCGTGCAACTGTCCCTGGGCGGCTGGGACCACCACGCGCGCATCAGTGCCGACATCAAGAAGAACTGCGAGGCGATCGACCGCCCCACCGCCGCGCTGTTGGGCGACCTGAAGCGGCGCGGGCTGCTCGACGACACGCTGGTGGTGTGGGCCGGCGAGTTCGGGCGCACGCCGGTCTCGGAGAACGGCGACGGGCGCGACCACAACCCCTTCGGCTTCACCGCCTGGATGGCCGGCGGCGGCGTGAAAGCGGGCAGCGTGTACGGCGCGACCGACGAACTCGGGTTCAAGGCCGTCGATGGCCGGGTGAGCGTCCACGACCTGCACGCCACCGTGCTGCACCTGTTGGGCCTCGACCACGAGAAGCTGACGTACCGCCACGCCGGCCGCGATTTCCGGCTGACCGACGTGCATGGCCGGGTGGTGACGGAGGTCTTGGCGTAGGGGCTAGGGCTTCGGGGCGGGGGGCGCCTTGGGCGTGAGTAGTCCCGGCTCCGCGAGTATTTTCGCCTTCTCGGCCGGGCCGAACTTGCCCTGCTTCTTGAGTGCTGACGCCGCTTCGACTAGCGCGCGGGCGGTCTTCTCCTGGTCGCCGTGGATGTCGATCAGCAGCAGCCGGTCCCTCGCCGCCGGGACGATTCGCACGGCGAGCGGCTTGTACCACGCGGCGATGAGTTCCATCGCCTCGGGGATGTCGAGTCCGCCGGGCGTCAACTCGACGAACCCGATGGTGCCTTCGAGGGTGCGGGGCAGCGCGGCCAGCGGGTCGGCCGGCGGCGGGGTCACCGGCACTCGCGGCGGGTTCGTAGCATCCGTCGCCGGCACGGCGGCAGTAGTCGCCGCTTTGTCCTGGGCCGCGAGCTTTTCGTAGTCGGCGTCCGTGACGGCGCCCGGCTGCGCGTCGAGGCGCTGGAGGAGCTGGATCGCGGCACGGATCGCGTCGAACACTCTGGCGTACTTGGCGCCGAACGGTAGGCCTTCGTAGGCTTCGATGGCGTCCTCCAGGTCGATCCGGGCGCGGGCGAAATTCGACCGGCCCGGCGCGGGCTTGGCGTTCATCGTCCTCCACGCCTTGCTGACGAGCTGCTGGGCCAGCGCCCTCGGGTCGGGCGTCTTGCACACGTAGAACCACGCCACCTGTAGCCCCATGTTCGCGTCGTGCAGCGGCCCCAAACCCGACGGCTTAAGCGATGGCACGGGGTCGGCTATGCCGGCGATCGGCTCGGCGGGGAGCACGGGAGCAACGGCGACCCCAGACGCGGCCGGTACCGCAAGTCCGGCCGGCGAGGGCGCCGGGTAGGAGACTGTCGGCGGGGCGACCGAGCTAGTCGCCCCCAAGGGTACGGACGGCGGGGCCACCGGCGGTGCTTTCAACTTCAGCCCCGCTTCGGCCCTCTGGATCGCCTCAACCGCCCGCTCGATTGCCCGGCGCAGCCGGCCGACGGGCGAGGCGGTCGCGTCATACGGGTAGGCGTCGCGGGCCACCTCCAGCAGCGACCGCGCCTTGGCGAACGCCTCGGGCGTCATCTCGTTGGCGTTCACGATCCCCTCGGCCTGCTGGAGCAGTTGCGCCGTGAGCGGCTTGGCCTCCGCCGTTTCTTTCGTCCGCGTCAGGGCTAGCGCGATGAACCGCCGCACGTCGGCGTGGCGGGTAGCCCGCCCCTCGTTCGGGTCCGACACCAGCTTGATCTCCCCGAGCCGCACGCGCTCGCGCTTAAACAGGTGCAGCCCCTCGCCGCCTTCGACGGCCGGGACGGGGCCGACGTACTCGAACCCCACCAGCGACTCGTCTTCGAGCAGCTTCTGGAACTCGGCCAGTTTCGCGGGGAGTTTGCGGTATCGGTACTCGCTCGAACTTGCGCTGCAGCGCTTCGGGGACGCGGAAGACCGTGCGGTTGTCGGCGGTCGCGGCGAGTTGCTCGTCGTCGGCCTCGGGGTCGGGCTTGGGCGCCGCGGCGACTGCTTTACCCTGTAACTCCGGCTTCGGCGGCTCGGCCCCGGCCGGCTTCGCCGCGGCCGGCGGCGCTTGCGCCCCCGCGCCCGGCAGCAAGTGCCCGCCGACGCCGAGTGTCAGGGTGCCGGCGATGGCGGCGAGGCCGGCGAGGGTTGCGAGCTTCAGTTTCGTCATCATCAGGGGGACTTCGGTGGCCGCGAGGGCCGTGAGGGCGGTCGGGATGACCGCCGGGTTGGCGGACAGGGTTTGCACGGCGATGACCAGCCGCGTCGGCATGGCGGCGAGCGTGGTCGCGGTGCCGGCCAGCACGACACTAGCGATGCTCGGGGCGAGGCCGCGCGCTGTCAGGCGCGCTTCGAGCCGCTGCCGGGCGCGGGTGAGCCGCGCGGAGAGCGCGCTCGGCTTGAGGCCGAGCTGCCGGCAGGCGAGGGGCTGCGGGGTGCCGCCGAGTTCGCACACGAGGTACGCCACCCGCAGCGCCTCGGGCAGCGCGGCCACCTCGTCCTGGAACGCCGCGTAGGCCGCGTCGTAGTGCAGGTCGGCCACCGCCGCCTCGGCCTCGGGGCGGGCGGCGCCCGACTCGCGCCGCCGCGCCCGGCCCGCTTGCCGGCGCGCGTCGAGGCAGACGCGCCCGGCGACCTTCACTAGCCACCCCGGCAAGTTGCGCGGCCGCTTGCCCGACTCCGCCAGACGAATCAGCGCCACGAATGTCGCCTGGAACGCGTCCTCGGCGTCTTCCATCCGGGAGAGCATCCGGCGGCAGACGCCCCACACCGCCGGGCCGTGGCGCGTCAACAGTTCCTCGAACGCGCGCTCGTCGCGGCACTCGCCGTAGCGCTGGAGCAGGTCCGCGTCGGGGTGGTCGGGGTCGGGGCCGAGGCGCTCGCGCGGAGGCACGAGGCTGCGCAGGAGGCGGCGGTCCATGCGAATCGTCCTCGCGCGGCTGCGGGGCGGGGCGGTCAGTCTAGAGAGGATGTCGCCGCCGGGGGCCGGCTCCTACACACGGCGGGGGGAATCGGGCGGGCGGTTCGCGCTTGGCGGGCGGGGCGGCAGTAGCATGGGCTGCAAGTGCGCGTCGGGGCGCGGGCTGGCACCAGGTCTGGCGGCGGGAGGGCTTGCGTGTGCGGCGGCGTTTGCCCGAGCTTACTGTCGCCGCCATAGTTGCTGCGGTGTACCTGGGGGCGTGCTGCTCGGTCGTCGTCCGCAAGGGGCTTTCCGCCGGCCCGTTCGACCTGGCACCCATTTACGGGTTTAGCTGCGCCCTGACCGGCTGGATGGACTACCCGTTCGGGTGGCTAGCCAACCCGCTCGTCTGGGCCGGGGTTGTCCTCCTGGCTCGTCGGAGGCCCGGTGCGGCAGCAGTGTGCGGGCTGCTGGCCGTGGGGCCGGTCGCCCAGTGGTCGGTGGAGTGGCACCGCCAGGGGCTGTGGCGGATGCTCCGGGCCGGGTATGACCTGTGGGTGGCCAGCGTCGGGCTGCTGGCCGTCGGCGGCTCGGCCGCGTGGGCATTTCGCCGGCTGGCGTCGGACGCCGAACCCGGCGCCGCGGCGGACACCCGCCCGGCACGTGACTACACTGGGTGGGCCGCTCGCGGCGAATGCCGCTGAGCTTGGGCGTCGAAGGCAAGGGAGGCGACAGTGAGGCGACACCGGGTAGCTTTGCTCGTCGGGGTTGCCTTGCTGGCACTGGCCGGGGTGGGCGTCGGTTGCCTGGCCACCGCGAGTCGGAGCATCGAGGTCGCCCGGCTGCGGGGGCCGTACCGCGTCGAGGTCCACGCCGAGGGCCGGCTCGCGGAGCAGTGGGCGCTGGTCGCCGGCTCGCCCGCCGAGCGATCCGTCACCGCTTGGCTCGCCACCCACCCGGACGGCTGGTCGAGTTCGCTCGTGACGCACGCGCCGGGCCGCGTCGTGCGGGGCAAAACGTTCAATCTGAACTTGCTGCCCGACGGTCAGTGCGTACTCAACTACGGCTCGGCCGACGGCCCGCGCCAGGTGACGCGCCAGGTCAGCGCGGCTGAGGCGGACGAATTGGTAGCCGCGACGAGACCGGAGTAGCCCAGGCCGGCGACTTTCCGCGACCGCCGCATCCCGCGCCGGCCGAACCAAGTCCATCCCCCGTCCCTGGCGGAGCCCCCGCCGGCCGCATACTCTGGACGAGTCGCCCGGCGACCACCCCGCAGCGGAGCCATCGGATGAGAGTACCAGTCGCCCGTGCCGCCGTCCTCGGGTTCGCCGGGGCGGCGCTGTTCGCCCTCGGGGTGGCGTCCGCACAGCCGCCCGCGCCGGCCCCTGCCGCCGCCCCGAACCCCGACTCGCAGTACCGACTCGGGCCGGACTCCTTGCCGCACGAGGGCGTGCCGAAGGGCGAGATCAAGGGGCCGTTCACGCTGCCGTGCGCCGTCTACCCCGGCACGCAGCACACCTACTGGGTGTACGTGCCCGCCCAGTACGACCCCAAGACCCCCGCGGCGCTGATGCTCTACCAGGACGGGCAGGCGTTCAAGGACGAGAAGGGCGATGTCCGCGCCCAGAACGTGATGGACAACCTCATCTACCGCCGCGAGATTCCGGTCATGCTTGGGGTGTTCATCAACCCCGGCCGGCGCCCCGACCAGCCCGAGCCGACGCCGCGCGACTGGGGCGACCGCAACACCAACCGCCCGACCGAGTACAACTCGCTCGACGACAAGTACGCGCGCGTCGTCACCGAGGAACTGCTGCCCGCACTCCAAAAGGACTACAGCATCTCGGCGGACCCCGAGATGCGCGGCATCGGCGGCTCGAGTTCCGGGGCGATCGCGGCGTTCACCGTCGCCTGGGAGCGGCCGGACCAGTTCCGCAAGGTGCTCTCCAACGTCGGCAGCTTCGTCAACTTGCGCGGCGGGCACGTCTACCCCGAGCGCGTGCTGGCAAGCCCCAAGAAGCCGATCCGCGTTTACCTGTGCGACGGCCGCAACGACAACCGCGGGCTGCGCCGGGGCGGGGAGTACGACGAGACGCGCGACTGGTTCTTCCAGAACGTCCGGCTGATGAAAGCCCTGACGCAGAAGGGGTACGATGTCAACTACTCGTGGGGGATGAACAACCACGGGCAGAAGTTCGGCGGCGCGATCCTGCCGGAGATGATGCGCTGGCTGTGGCGGGACGGCCCGGTCTCGACCGACCCCAAGGACGCAATCGAGCGCGGCTTCCGCCAGCCGGCCGCGAGGCCGAAGTAGCGCCCCGCGACCCGCAGTCCGGCAGCGCGGCCGCGTATAATCGGCGGGCTTGCGAGCACGGCTGGGAAAAACGCGATGACCACCCCGACGGCGCCCGCGCCGGCCCCCGACGCCGTCGGCTGGCGGTTGGACAACACCTACGCCCGGCTCCCGGACGCCTTCTACGCCGAGGCGAGGCCGGCCGCGGCGCCGGACCCGCGCGCGGTGATCGTGAACCACCGGCTCGCCGGGGAACTCGGCCTCGACCTCGCGGCACTCGCGCCGGACGCCGCCGCGGCGCTGTTCGCCGGGCGGCAGCTCCCGCCGGGGTCGCGGCCGATCGCGCAGGCCTACGCCGGGCACCAGTACGGCTACCTTGCCATGCTCGGCGACGGCCGGGCGATTCTCGTGGGCGAGCACCGCGCCCCCTCCGGCCGGCTCGTCGATGTCCAACTGAAGGGGGCGGGGCGGACCCGGTTCTCGCGCGGCGGCGACGGCCGCGCCGCCCTCGGGCCGATGCTCCGCGAGTACATCATCAGCGAGGCCATGAGCGCCCTCGGCATCCCGACCACCCGCAGCCTCGCGGTCGCCGCCACCGGCGAGCCGGTCTACCGCGAGACGGTTCGCAAGGGCGCGGTGCTGACTCGGGTGGCGTCCAGCCACGTCCGGGTCGGCACGTTCGAGTACGCCGCGCGCCTCGGCGAGCCGGCCCTGCGCGCGCTGGCCGACTACGCCATTCAGCGCCACGACCCCGACCTCGCCGGCACGCCCGGCCAGTACCTGGCGTTCTTCCGCGCGGTCGCCGGCCGGCAGGCCGCGCTGGTGGCGCGCTGGCAGCTCGTCGGGTTCGCCCACGGGGTGCTGAACACCGACAACGTGGCGGTCTCCGGCGAGACGATCGACTACGGCCCGTGCGCGTTCCTGGACGCCTACGACCCCGGCACGGCGTTCAGCTCGATCGACAGCGGCGGGCGCTACGCCTACGGCAACCAGCCCAACATCACGCAGTGGAACCTCGCCCGGTTCGCCGAGGCGCTGCTGCCGCTCATCGACCCGGACCCCCAGCGCGCCGTCGCGCTCGCCACGGAGGCGCTAGGGGAGTTCCCCGCCACCGACGAAGGACACTGGCTCGCCGGGGTGCGCCGGAAACTCGGCCTCCAGACCGCCGAGGCCGGCGACTCCGCGCTAGCCCAGGAACTGCTGGAGTGGATGCGCGCGTCGCGGGCCGACTTCACCAACACCTTCCGCGACCTGTCGCCGGTCGGGTCGCCCGAGGGCGAGCGGTACGAGGCTCCTGGGTTCCGGGCGTGGTTCGCGCGCTGGCGGGATCGGCTCGCGCGGGACGGCCGGCCCGAGGCGACGGCCCTGGCCGTCATGCGCGCCGCCAACCCGGCCGTGATCCCGCGCAACCACCGGGTCGAGGAAGCCCTGAGCGCCGCCGAGGAGCGCGACGACTTTTCGGCGCTCCACCGGCTGCTGGCAGCGCTGGCGGCGCCCTACGGCGACGGCCCCCACCTGGTCGAGTACCGCGACCCGGCCCCTGACGGTAGCCGCTACCGGACGTTCTGCGGGACGTAGGCCGGCCGGGGCGGTCCCGGCGGACTCGGCCCGGCAACTGGCGTACTGTGGATCAGTCTAGTTCGAGGGACCGCCCGATGACCGCTCGCACGAGCCGGAGCGAGCGCTGCGGGTCGCCCCGCTCCGGGCGACCGTCACCACCGCCCCGACACCTGCCCACCCGTCCGGGAGGTCGCCGGGTCGCGGATCACCGCCGCGTACTGCTCCGCGGCCCGGCCGTGCCCGCCGCCCCGTGCAGGTCGCACCCGGCAAAGTCGGCCACTGCCGCCCGGTCGAACGCCCCGGCGACCGCGTCCCGCAGCCCCTTCTGGTTCCCCTTCACGCACACGACGTACGACTCGAACCGGCGGTGGGACCGCGCAGCGCGGCACGACGAGCCGGGGTGGGGAGGTGCTAACAGAATGGGTGTTGGGGCGGCGGTCTACCGCCGCGTCACTCGTCGCCGGCACGCCGGAGGGCGACGCCGACCTCGGCCCACAGCGCGAGGCATTCTGTCTGCTCGCCGGCGGGCAGCTTGGCCAACTCGGCCGGGTCGCGCAGGCCCGCGAGGTCGGGGTCGGCCCGCCACCCCGTGAGGGGCTGCCGCACGCCCTCGCGCGCCGCGGCAGGTTGATCGTCCGCCGCCTGGCGCCAAGCCGCCAAGTCCGCCCGCAGCCACGCCCGCGCCTGCGAGCGCCACTCGGCCCGCCCCGCCCCGTCGAGGCCTGCGGCGTCGGCCCCCCGGCCGCACCCGGCCAG
>CAXTPM010000017.1:0-18239 GCA_964245865.1 uncultured Fimbriiglobus sp.
ACCTCGCGCCGGCGGTACTCGGCCGGCAGGCGCGGCAGCCAGTCGTCCGGCGGCTCGTAGAGTGTCAGCCCGAACTGCCCGGCGAGGTGCGGTGCCAACAGCGCTTCGAGGTACAGCACCGGCTCGGGCGCGGCGGCGAGGTCCGGCGGCACGCGCCAGCCCGTCAGATGCTCGACGCGCCACCCGAGTTGCTGGGCGGCGCGCCAGAGCGCCTGGGCGTCGGCGGTGAAGCGCGGCGTGAGGATGAGCGTCGGCACGAGTCGCCCCGCCTAGTACCCCTTCACCGGCGTGCACTTCAGCGTCAGCTTCTCGACCCCGCGCGCCACGGCCAGTTCCACCGTGCGGCCCGGCTTCACCAGGCTCGTGGCCAAGTACGCATCGGCCACGGTGTCGGTCCAGCGCCGGTCGATGGTGGCGATGCGGTCGCCGACCTTGAGGCCCGCCTTCGACGCAGGGCTGTCGGCGTAAACTTCCTTGACGACCACGCCGGCCGGGGCGTCCTCGGCGTCGCTCTCGCCCTCGCCGACGCGGAAGCCCCACAGCCCGGCGGCGCCCACCACCTTGGGGCCGGGGTTGTCGCTCGCCTTGGTGAGCGTGTCGGTCAAGTCTTTGAGGTAGTCGCCGGGCTTGTAGGCGCTCGGCGTGAGCGTCAGTTCGCGCTTCTGGTAATCGACCGTGGTGGCGAAGCGCGAAAAGAGAGGGAAGCCGACGATGCCGTCGATGGTGCCGTACTCGTCCTCGAAGGCGTTCGAGATCGCCTTCACCGTCGGGTGGTCCATCACAATGACCGGCATGTTGGCGAGCGTGGCGGTGCCGAGGCCGACCTTGGCCACGTCGATACTCTTCGGGCCGCTGAACAGGCTCATCCCGCCGGACTCGCCTTTCTTGAGGATGCCGGACTCCTTGGCGAGCTTCGGGTTCACGAGGTTCAGGGGCGCCCCCGTGTCGAAGATCACGCGGTACGGCCCCTTGCCGTTGAAGGTGAGTTCGACCAGCATGTGCCGGCTCGGGAGCAGCTTGAACGGCACCGTCGCCGGCGCCGCCTTCGGGTCGGCCGGCGGGGCTTGCGCGACGGCCGGCGCGGCCGAGAGGCCACCGACGAGTAGCAGGAGCAGGGTGCGGCGGAGCATGGGCTAGAGACCCTTTCCGAAGGTGAGCGTGAGGGTGAGGGTTTCGCCGCCGCGGGCCACGCGCGCCTGCGCCTTCTGGCCCGCTTTCACCGTGGCGAGCAGCTTGGTCAGGTCGCGCGGCCGGTCGATATCCACGAAATCGCCGAAGCCCGACTTGCCGGCTTTCGCCAGCGCCACGGCCTCGACCTTGTCGCCGGACTTCAGGCCCGCCTTGTCCGCCGGGCTACCGGGCAAGATTTGGTCGAGAATCACGGCGTCCTTGACCTCGTTCCAGGTCACGCCGAGGCTGCCGCGCGGGGCGATGGTGAAGTCCGGCTTGATCCCCATGAACCCGGCGAGGGTTTTCATCAGGGGGCCGAGCGCGTCGAGGCTCCCCTGGCTGTCGCTGCCGCCGCCCTTGACGCTCGGCGGCTTGAAGCCGCCGAGCTTACCGAACACGAGTTGGTCGGCGGTGAAGTCGTAGGTGATGCGGAACTGCGCGAGTACGTTGTAGCCGATGACGCCGTGGAGTTCCACCCCGGCGAGGCCCATGCCGTTCATCCCCTCGAGCTGGAACAAGTCGCTCACGCGCGTCTTGGTCTTGGCGACCTTCAGACCCCCTTCCAGCTCGAACGAGTCGAAGGTGCCCCACCCCTCGCCGTCGGTCTCGACGCCGACCTTCTTGGCGACTTTCTTGGGGATGAACACCGCCGGGGCGCCGGTGTCGAGGATCAGGTTGAACGGACCCTTGCCGTTGATCTTGACGCGCACCATGACGTGCTTGGTGTCGGTGAGGCGGTACGGCACCGCGACCTCCGCCGGCGCCTTGGCCGGGGCGTCGTCGGCGCGGGCGGCGCCGCCGAGGATGAGTGTGAGCGTGAGGACCGCCAGGACCGGCGCGCGCATGCTTGTTCCCCCAAATAGTCTTTGCGGAGTGTGGCTCGGGGCATTCTAAGCGCCCGAGTGCAATGCGGGCGGCACATTTCCGAACCGCACCCATAGGATAACGGCCGTCCCCATCAGCGCGAGGCGGCGATGCCCCAACTGGCCGAACTCCTGGCGAGCCTCGACCGCGTGACTTCCCGGAGCGGCGCCGGGGTGCGCCTCGTGAGCCTGCGCGCCTGGCGGCGGCTCCTGCGGCACCGCCGCCCCGACCCCGGCGTGCTGCTGCCGCCGCTCTGGACGGAGCGCGACGGCGCCGCGCGGCTGACGCTGCTGTTGCCCAACGAGTTCTGCGCGCGCGACCTCGACTCCGCGGACCAGACGCGCGTCTACTGGCGCGAGCTGGCGCAGGCCGAGGTGGTCCGGCGCCACCCCGGCGGCGCGGGACTGCCCGAGCTGCCGCCGCACAAACTGGCCGACGGCCGCGCGGCACTGGTGGGCGACTTCGTGATCTCCGCCGAGGCCACCGACGCGGTAGCGCGCGAGCGGCTGGCGGCGTGGGCGGCGGAACTCGCGGCGTTCGACCCCGGCGAGGCCGGCATCGTGCTGCCGTCGTGCCGCGCCGGCGACTTGACGGGCCTTGACGCCGCCGACATCGCTGCTCGCTCCCGGCCCGACCTCGCCGCCGACGGCCCCCGCGCCGACGACCCCGAGGCGCCCCCCGCCGCGCCCGACGCCGGCCCGACCGCCGGGGCGCTGGCCGAGGCGCGCCGCCTGTGCGCGCGGCGGAACTTCGTGCGGGCGCTGGTGGTGCTCGAGCGCGCCCGCGCCGCACGGCCCGCCGAGACGGAACTGGTCGCCGCGATCCGGCGGGTGCTCCACGACGACCTCGCCTACCAGTTGCAGCGCTCGCTGCGGCTAGGCGCGGAAGGGCGGGACCGCTTCGCCGCCGTCGCGGCCGAACTGACCCCCTTCGCCGCGCGGCGGGGGTGGTCGAGCGCCCGGCGGCTCTTGTTCGACTTGCAGTCGGTGGCGCTGTTGGCCGGGCGCGTCGGGGCGGACGGGGACGGCGTCGGGCGGGCGGTGGCGAAGCTGCGGGGGCTGAGACTCGCCGCCGACCACGCCGCGGGCGCGCGGGTGCCGGAGGCGCTGCGAACCGCCGCGCGCGAGCTGCTCGCCGCCGAGCGGCGCCGCCAGGCGCACGCCCTCCAGGCCCGCCTCGCCCCGCTCATTACTCGGTCGCTCGCGGACGCCGGGTTCGCCGACCCCGCCCCGGCCGCGGAGGTCGCCCGCGCGGCGGTGGCGGCGCGCCTGGTGGACCGCCTCGCCGAGAAGGGGTACCTCCGAATCGGCGACCTGCGCGACTGCCTGACGCAGTCGCCGGAGAAACTCGGCGACCTCGCCGGGGTCGTTGAGTGGATGCGGGGCGACGGCCTCTTGCGCGCCGACCGACTTTTGGCCGCGCGCCTCGGCGGGGCGTACCACCGCGGCGAAATCTACCTGCGGCTGATCCACCGCCTCCAGAGTGCGTTCTTCGGCACCCCGCTCGGGCGGCGCTTATCGCTGGTGCTGCTGCTGCCGTGCGCCGCGGCGTTCCTCGCCGTCGAGTTCGCCGCGTACATCAAGCTCGAAGTGCAGCACGTCGCGGGGTGGGTCGGGCGGCAGTTGGCCAGCACGCCGCACCCCACCGCCGAACTCACGCAGGTGGCGCTGGGCGCCCAAGACGCGCTGGCGCAGGCGTACCCCGTCGCCGAGCCGCACGGCCACGGCCACCACCACGGCCCGACGCCGGGGTCGCTCGGCCTCGCGCTGGCGCTGGCCGTCGTGCTCAGCGTGCTCATCAACTCCCCGCAGGCCCGGCAACTGGCGCGCGACGCGCTGCGCCTGGCGGGGTGGCTCCTGCGGCAGGTGTTCTACGCCTGGCCCGAGGCGGTGTGGGACTCGCCGCCGCTGCGGGCGCTGCGCGGGAACCCGTGGGCGCGCGGCGCCTGGGCCAGCTTCGCCACGGCGGGGGTGCTGGCCATGTGCGCTTACGCCGTCATGGTGGTAGGCGGGGCCGACCCGTACTACCGCCGGCCGCTGGCGTTCGCGCTCTTCGCGCTCGTCGCCCTGTTCGTCCGCACCCGGTTCGGGAAGCGCGCCGAGGAGCGCGCCTACGAGATACTCGCCGAGGCCGGGCGCGAGCTGCGCACCAACCTGATCCCCGGCGCGGTCGGCGTCATCCTCGACCTGTTCCGCTGGGCAGGCGACCGGGTGGAGCGCGGGCTGTACCGGGTCGATGAGTTCCTGCGCTTCCGCGAGGGGCAGTCGCGGCTGGCGACCGGCCTGAAGCGGCTCGCCGGCGTGGTGTGGTACCCCGTGGCCTACGTGGTGCGCTTCGCGTTCCTGCTCCTGATCGAGCCGCAGATCAACCCCGTTAAGCACTTCCCCGTCGTCACGGTGTCGCACAAGCTGCTGCTGCCGCTGATCGGAACCCTGGCGGGCGCCACGGGCCTGAGTCTCGAGGCGGCGGGCCTGATTATCGCGGGCATCCCAGGCATCTTCGGCTTCATCGTCTGGGAGCTGCGCGGCAACTGGGGCTTGTACGCCGCGAACCGCTCGGGGGCGCTCGCCCCAGTGGCGCTGGGCCACCACGGCGAGACGATGCGGCGCTACTTACGTCCGGGGTTCCACTCGGGCACGGTGCCCCGGCTGCGGGCGCGCCAGCGCAAGCAGTGGCGCGCGGCGCGCAACGCCAACCGGCGCTTCCACCCCGGCGGGGAACTCGACGAACTGGATCACGTCGCCGAGTCGGTCGCGCACTTCGTGGAACGCGACGCTCTGGCGCTCCTGAACCGCCACCCGGCGTGGCGCGACGGCCCCTTGAGTGTGGCCGAGGTGCGCCTGGGGTCACGCTACGCCGAGGCCGACCTGGCACGCCCCGGCGTTGCCGAGCCGGTGGGGCTGGTGTTCTGGCTCAGGGGCGATTCGGTCGCGCTCGAAGTCGCCCGGCCGGGGTGGCTGGCCGAGGTTCCCACCGACGGCTGCCGGGCGCTGGAAGTCACGCTCGCGGCCATCGCGGCGATGGCCGGGGCCGTGCTCGCCGACTCGCCGAGTCCGTGCGCCGCGCCGCCCTTGTGCCGCGCGGAGTGGGACGAGTTCTGGGCCACCCAACTCGCGCCGGCGAACAATTCCGGCGAATCGCGCGAAAGACCGGCTGGCCGCGTCGGTAGGAGTGCCCGTATAGCAGGACGGTAGGGCAGGCGACCTGGCGACGGCCCGCCCGCCGAAACTCACCGAGGATGCGCCCCGTGCCCGACCCGAACCGCCCCCGCCGAGTGGGGTTCACGCTCATCGAGCTACTGGTGGTGATCGCGATCATCGCCATCTTGATCGGCCTGCTGTTGCCGGCGGTCCAGAAGGTGCGCGAGGCGGCGGCGCGGGCGCAGTCGCAGAACAACCTGAAGCAGTTGGCCCTCGCAGCGGCGAACTACGAGTCGAGCTACCAGTTCTACCCCAACGGCGGCGGATACGCCACGCCGTACCTGCCCCCGCCGTACCCGGTCACAACCCCCGCCGGAATCAAGAACGCGCCCCCTGTTTACACGGACATTCCGGGCTACGGGAAGTTCTACCCCCAATGGGGCGACCCGACGAAGGCCGGCAAGTATCAACTCGGCAGCGCGTTCTACAGCCTGCTGCCCTACGTCGAGCAGGACGCGCTCTACCGCGACCCGATCTTGTGCTTCTCGACGGCGGTCAAGACGTTCCACATGCCCCTGAGGCGTGGAACCACCCCGATCGAAGCGCCCAAGAGCGATCCCCCGCCGCTGAACGCCGGCTTCAGCTACTCCAACCCCGACGGGCCGAGTGCTCGCACCGACTACGCCGCCAACGACCAAGTGTTCAAGACAACTTATGGCAGCAACTGGGGCAAAGTGTCCACCGTGGCGAGCGTCACCGACGGTCTGTCGAACACGATCTTCTTCGGCGAAAAAGCCCTGAGCGCGGCGCAGGTACAGAGCGGCGGGTATAGCTGGGACGAGCCGTACATTCTGGGCGGCACCGGCGGCACGGGGCGCTGCGGCGACGAGGTTTACCCCGACTCCGCACTGATTGGCAACTTCGCCGCGTTCGTTTACGCCGGGGGCTGGGGTTACGGCGACACCAACGAACCCCCCGCCCCCGACGCCCAGCCGGCCGGCACTTGCGGCGGCGGCAACTGGGGGTCGCCCAGCGTGGCCGGCGCCCAGTTCGCCATGGGCGACGGCAGCGTGCGGACTTTCCGCCCGACCGGCACCAAGACTCTGCCGCTGACTTCCACGAGTTCGATGACGCTGTTGCGGCGGTTTGTCAGACCGAACGACGGCAGTGTCAACGTCGAATACTAGCGCTCGCCCGCACCGGAGTTCCGCATGAGACTATTGTTCGCCGCCGCGCTCGCGGCTGCCGTGGCCGGGTGTGGCGCGCGGCCGAAACTCGCCCCGCTGGCCGGGCGAGTTGTGATGGCCGGGCAAGCCGTGGCGGCGGGCAGCGTGACGTTCTATCCCGAGGGCGGGGGCGACTCCGCCGTCGGCACGCTCGGGGCCGACGGCTCGTTCGCTGCCTCGACCTACCCGCACGGCGACGGCGTGGCCCCCGGCCGGTATAAAGTCGTCCTCGACTCCGGCCTCGCCGCGCGGATCAAAAAGCCGCTCTACGCCGACCCCACCAAGACGCCCTGGAGCGTCACCGTCCCCGACGCCGGCGTCAGCGACTTGGTGCTCGAAGTCAAGTAACCCGCCCCGAAAGGATTGCGCCCGTGGCCACCGCCGAACGAATTGTCCCCAACCGCACGCCGGAAGCGGCCACGAGCGTGGTCAAGTTCCACGCCAGCCTGAACGTCTCGGACCTCGCGCGCTCGGTCGATTACTACGCCGCACTCTTCGGGCAAGACCCCGTGAAGGTCTACCCCGACTACGCCAAGTTCGAGCTGGACTCGCCTCCCCTGGTGCTGAGCCTCAAGCCGCGCCGGGCGTGCGCCGGCGGGCCGCTGAATCACCTCGGCCTGCGTCTCACGTCGGTCGATCAACTGGACGCGGTGCTGGCTCGGCTGAAGGCCGTCGGGGCGCGACTGGGCGAGCAGGCGGATGTCAAGTGCTGCTACGCCCGGCAGACGAAGATTTGGACCACCGACCCCGACGAGACGTTGTGGGAGGTCTACGTTCTGCACGACGACGTGCCCGACTGGGGGGAGAAGCACAAGAAGGTCAAGCTGCTGAAAGCCCCCTTGATGGCGTTCGGGCTGCGCGGCGTAGTGCGGCGCTGGTACGCCAACAAGTACGGCAAGCGGGCCACCGAACTGCCGAGCGCCGGGCAAGAGCCGCGCGACCCGCAACTCGTGGCGACCGATGCCGGGGCGTGCGCGGTGCCGGCTCGCGGCGGCTCGCGGTGAGCCTGCCCCGCCGGGCGGCCGACGAGTTCGCCTACTGGGCCGGGCTGCCGCTGCGCTGGGGCTACCAGGCGCTGCACAACGGCCACGGCATTCTGCGCGTCTGCGATATTGTGTGCCTGCGGCCATTGCCCGCCGGGCTAGTCGGCCTCGATCACCCGTGGGTGACGGGCCGGAACCCCGCCACGGGAAAGCCCGTCTGGCCGGAGAACGTGGTCTACCGGACCCCGCTGGCCGAGGGGCTAGCGTCCGACGCGGTGGTGCTCGCCGCGACGGGGAAGTTCCTCGCCGAGCGCGTGCGTCAGTCGGCCGTGCTGCCGGAGTTGCCCGCCGGGCCGAAGCGCCGGATGCCGCACGGCATCAACTACATCCACGGCGCGTCGCACTACAATAGCGGCCTGATCTTGTTCAACGACTTCGCCGAGGGCTACCGGCACGTCACCTGCGCCGCGTTCCGGCGCGAGGTCCACCGGTTCGTCCGCGCCGAGCGGCGCGAGGTGCTGTTCCTCTTCCGCGACCGACGCTACGACCCGAGGGACTACGCCGAGTTTAGCTGCTGCATGCGCACGGTCTTCCCGTGGTTCTGCAACCCCAACGGCCCCAACAAGCGCGTGCTGTGGGGCAACGCCGCCCCGTTCCCGGCCGCGAACCTCATCACCGGCCGCTGGGCGCGGGATGTTTACGCCCTCAAGTCGCCCGGCGGCGCGGCGAAAGTGGTGCGGCCCCCAGTCGAGCCAGGGGCGTACTTCCGGGGCGGCGACTACGCGGTCGGTCGCGATGGGCCGCGCCTCCCGGAGCGGCTGCTGGCGCGACTGACCGCGAAGCGCATCGGGCTGCGCGGCGAGCGCGGCGGCATGTTCTTCGTGGACCGGCGCAAGGTGTACGCCGACCAGTTGGCGCGGCTCACGCCGGCACGAACACCGCACGCATGATCTCGTCGTCCTTGTCCTTGAACATCTGGTAGCCGCGCGGCGACTCCTCCAAGCTCATCGTGTGCGTGGCCAGGAACGACGGGTCGAGTTCGCCCTTGGCCGCGTGCGCCAGGAGTCGCGGCAGGTACGCCTGGCCGTGCTGCTGCGCTGATTTCACTGTCAGCCCCTTGTTGACGATCATGCCGATGGGGAACTTGTCCATCACGCCGTAGACGCCCAGCACCGAGACGATGCCGCCCTTGCCGCAACTGTAGATCGCCTGCCGGAGCGCGTTGCCGCGGTCGGTGTGCAGAAACAGTTGCTGTTTGACGTTGTCGTAGGCGCCCATGATGCCGGAGGGGTGCGCCTCCATGCCGACCGCGTCGATCACCGCGTCGGGGCCGCGCCCGCCGGTCATGTCTTTCAGGAGTTTGGGCACGTCGTCCACTTCGGAGAAGTCGATCGTCTCGGCCTGCACGTGCTCGCGGGCCATGCGCAAGCGCTCGGGCAGGCGGTCGATGCCGATGACGCGGCCCGCGCCCAGCAGCCACGCGCTCTTCATCGCCATCAGGCCGACGCCGCCGCAGCCCCACACGGCCACGGTTTCGCCCCCCTTGAGGTTGCAGAAGTCCGCGCCCATGTAGCCCGTGGGCACCGCGTCGGAGAGGAATAGCGCTTGCAGGTCGGTCACGCTCTCGGGGACGTGGAAGCAATCGACATCGGCGAACGGCACGCGGATGTACTGGGCGTGGCTCCCAGCGTAGCCGCCGAAGGCGTGGGTGTAGCCGTAAATGCCGGCGGTGTGGTAGTTGAACAGCGGCTCCTGGAGTTCGGCCTTGGGGTGCGTGTTGTCGCACAGGCTGAACAGCCCACCTTTGCAGTAGTGGCAGCAGCCGCACGAGACGAACGACGGCACCACCACGCGGTCGCCCCTCTTGAAGTTGCGCACCTCGGGGCCGACTTCGACGATCTCGCCCATGAACTCGTGGCCGATCACGTCGCCCGGCTTCATGCTCGGCAGATAGCCGCCGATGAAGTGCAGGTCCGACCCGCAGGTGGTCGTCAGCTTCACCTTCAGGATGGCGTCGCGCGGGTTGAGAATCTTGGGGTCGTTGACGGTCTCGACGCGGAGGTCGTTGATGCCGTTCCAGCAGAGGGCGCGCATGGGGTGCTGTCTCGTCGCGGTGGAGGGGCGGGCGCGTCAGGTGGGTGGCAAGCGGCGTGCCGGCGCCGCCTACAATGCCGTCGGGAGGTGCCGCGATGCTGCTCGACGAGTTCAACTTCAGGCGCGAAGTGCTGGAAGCGCCCGGCCCAGTGCTGGTGGACTTCTGGGCCGAGTGGTGCGGCCCGTGCCGGGCGATGACGCCGGTACTCCAGGCGCTCGCGCGGGACTACACCGTGTGCAAAGTCAACACCGAGACCAACCCCGCGCTCGCCGCGAAGTTCGGCGTCTCGGCCATCCCGCTGCTCTTGATCTTCAAGGGCGGGCGGGTCGTGCGGAAGTTCGAGGGGGTGACCGACGAGCGGACGCTGCGCGCGGCGCTGGCGGCGGCGTGAGAGGGGTGGGCGCCGCGATACAATCCCCCGCATGACCTCCGACCTCGCCCGCTGGCTGACCGCCCCCGATGCCGCGCCAGTTCTGAGCCTCGCCGCGTCGCTCGATCTGACTCTCGCCAAGTTCCCCGCCAATGCCGACCGTCTCGGCCGCGCGCTGCCGGCATCGGCACCTGCGGGAGCCGCCAAAGCCGCGCTCGAACTCGCGTTCCTGCGGCGCAAGGCCGCGCGCAAGTTCGAGCACGCCGAGAGCTTGTTCTTCACCGCCGCCGGCTACGAGATGGCCAGCGGCACCGCGACCGCCCGGCACCGCGCCCGACGCCTGGCGACGTTCGGACCCGTCGCCGACCTGACCGCGGGCATCGGCGGCGACGCGATCGAACTGGCGCGCCGGGGTGATGTAACGGCGTTCGAGCGCGACGAGCCGTCGGCGACCTTTGCGGCCGCGAACCTGGCCGCGCTGGGGCTAGCCGGCGAAGTCCGCCGTGCCAACGGCCTCGCGGCCGACTGGGCCGGCTTCGGCGCGGCGTTCCTGGACCCGACGCGCCGCACCGACGCCGGGCGCAGCCTGTCGCTCGCCGACGGCGACCCGGCACTCCCCGCGATCCTGGCCAAGCGCCCGCCGGGGTTGCCACTGTGCGTGAAGGCCGCGCCGGGGGTGCCGGCCGAAGAGATCGACGCCCTAATTCCGTCACACGGCGCCGAGGTTGAGTTCGTCTCGCACTCCGGCGAACTCAAGGAGTGCGTGCTCTGGCTGACGCCCGACGCCGAGCCGGGGTGCCGGGCCACGGCGATCGGCCACAGCGGCGAAGTCGCCAGCCTCGCCGGACTGCCGGGCGACACGACCCCGGCCGGCGAGTTGGGGCGCTACTTGCTCGACCCCGACCCGGCGGCGGTACGCGCCCGGCTCATCGGACTGCTCGGCAAGACGACGGGGTCGTGGGCGTTCGAGCCGGGGGTGGCGTTCCTCACTTCGGGTGAAGCACCCGCGCCGTCGCCTCTATTTGCCGCTTACGCGGTCGAGGCCGAGTTGCCGTCGAAGCCGGCGGCGGTGCGCGATTATCTGACGGCCCACGCCGTGCGGCGCGTCACGCCGCTCAAGCGCGGAAGCGCGCTGGACGCCGAGGCGTTCGTGAGGTCGCTGAAACTCCCGCAGGCCGGGCACCCGCACCGCGTGCTCGCGTTCACCCGCCTGCGCGGCTCGGCGGCGGTGCTGGTGCTGGCGCCGACGACACCGTGACGTGCAGTTCGAGGCCGGCGAACGTCTTCGCGCCGATCCCCTTGACCTTGCGCAAGTCGGCCACCGCACTGAACGGCCGGGCATCGGCGATGCGCTTCGCCAGCGTCGGGCCGATGCCGGGCAGCGTGGCGAGTTGGGCCTCGGTCGCGCGGTTGAGGTCGATCGGCTCCATCTCGGGGCTGTGCTTCGCCCCGCCCTTGACCGCCGCCCTAGGGGCCGGGGGCGCGGGCGCCGGGCTAGTCGGCACCGCCGCCGGCGCGATGCGCACGAACGGCGCCACCTTCGCGGCCGTGGCCGGGCCGACCCCAGGGGCGCGCGACAGGCTCTCCGAATCGGTGTACGGGCCGTAGCCGGCGCGGTGGCTGACGATCGATTCCGCGCGGCTCGGGCCGACGCCGGGCAGGTGCTCGAGTTCGTCGGCCGTGGCGGTGTTCAGGTCCAGCCCCGGTGCGTCGATCACGCGGCTCGGCTCGCAGTCCCGGCCGGGCGCGTAGCCCCGGTAGGCCAGCCCGGCGACGATGACGGCCGCGAGCAAATACGGGAGCCGCGCGGCGAACCCGGCGGGGTTCGGCGGCGGTGCGGGTTGCGGCGGCGGTGGCGGCTGGCCGGCCATGCGCCGATTTTAACCGTTCGACAGCCGGGCGACGACGTACCGGCCGAGATTTCGGCAAAACGGCACCCGAGAGAGCACGAAGCGGTCGAGCGCGGCGGCACCAGGAAGCCGAACGCCGAGGCGTTCGGACGCGCCGAACAGTTGGTAGCTCTGCCACGAGACCTCGCGGAAGTGCCGCCGCAACTCGCGCAGATCGCCGAGCGTCAGGGGCGCCTCGCCGGGCGTGTGCGCCTTGCCGGGGTAGGGCAGGCGCCGGCGGGTGAGCCGCACCAGCGGGTTGCCGTCGAACGGCTCGCACATCACCACCACCCCGCTGGGGGCGAGCACGCGCGCCAGTTCCGATGCGGCCGCTTCGCGCTCCAGGTGGTGAAACACCGCGTGGCACCACACCGCGTCGAAGCTCGCGTCGGGGAAAGGGAGTGACTCACCGGCCGCGACGACGCCCCGCACGCGCGCCCCGGCCACCCTCGCGCGCCCGACCGCCTCGGCGACGTAGCCGGGCGAGAGGTCCGACGCGGCGACTTCGGCACCGGCGAGGGCGAACAGTGTGGCGGCGATGCCGTGGCCGCAGCCGGTGTCGAGCACGCGCTTGCCGGCGACATCGCCCACGAGATCGAGCGCGGGGCCGACCCACGGGGCGTGGGTTCGGTACGTGGCCAAGTCGCGCGCGTAGCGCCTCGGGTCGGCGGCGTAGCTGCGGGCGCGCCGGGTGGCCTGAGCGTCGTGGAAGGCGCGCTCATCAGCCAGGCGGTCGGCGTGAACCGTGCTCATCGGGGCGCGTCCTTGAAACGGCGGCGGGGTGCGTAGACTAATCGAAGCGCCGCCGCCGAATCGACCCCAACTTGGAACGACCCCCCGTGGCCAGCCCGCCGACACCTCCCTCCCCCGTTCCCGGTGGCGAACCGCTCACCCAGGCCGACGAGCGGCTGCGCAAGCTGCACCAGATCGAATCACTCGGCATCGACCCGTGGGGCCAGCGTTTCGCCGATCGGGAGGCGATTTGCGACATCCGGGCGCGCGAGCCGAAGCCGTTCGACGACGCCAACCCGCAGGGGCCGACGGTGCGCGCCGCCGGGCGCGTGGTGCGCCACCGCACCGGCGGCAAGTTGCACTTCTTCGAGATACAAGACCAGACCGGCCGCATCCAGGTGATGGCGCGGGTCAACAAGCTCACGCCCGCCGAGTGGCAGGTGCTCAACTTGCTCGACCTCGGCGACATCGTGGGCGTCGAGGGGGAGTACGGCCGCACCAAGACCGGCGAACTGACGATTCAAGCGGCGAGCCTGACATTCCTCACCAAGTCGCTCGAACCGCACCCCAAGGACACGACCGGCCTCGCCAACATTGAGTCGCGTCTGCGCCAGCGCTACCTCGACCTGCTGTACAACCCCGACGCGCTCAGGAAGGCCGAGCAGCGGGTGCGGGTCGTGCGGGCCATCCGCACCACCCTTGATGCGCGCGGCTTCCTCGAAGTCGAGACGCCGGTGCTCCAAGCCGTGGCCAGTGGCGCGGCCGCGCGCCCGTTTGCCACGCACCACAACGCGCTCGACATCCCGCTCGTGCTGCGCATCGCCCTGGAGTTGCCGCTGAAGCGCTTGCTCGTGGGCGGGCTGGAGCGCGTCTACGAACTGGGCCGGGTGTTCCGCAACGAGGGCGTCAGCCCGCGGCACAACCCCGAGTTCACCATGCTCGAACTCTACGAGGCCTACGGCGACCTCTCGACCATGATGGAAGTCACCGAGGCCGTCATCGCCGCCGCCGCTGAGGCGGTCGGGTTCGCCGGCATCGCGCCGCCGTTCGAGCGGGCGGAGTACGGCGACCTATTCCGCCAGTACGTCGGCTGCGAACTGTTCGACGCCGAGGGGGTGCGGGCGAAAGCCGCCGAACACGGCGTCCCCGTGGCCGGGCCGGGCGGCACGCCCAAGGAGCACGCGGTGCTGGTCAACGACCTGTTCGGACTCTTGGTCGAGGACCAACTCGCCGGGCCGGTGTTCGTGGTCAACTACCCCGCCGAACTCTGCCCGCTGACCAAGCGGCTGAAGCGCGACCCTCGCCTGGCCGAGAGGTTCGAGCTGTACGTGCGGGGGATGGAACTCGCCAACGCCTACACCGAACTCAACGACCCGATCACGCAAGAAGCCACGTTCACGCGGCAACTCGCGGGGCAGGCCGACGACGACTCGATGGCCAAGCTCGATGTCGATTTCATCCGCGCGCTGCGGCACGGCATGCCGCCGGCCGGGGGACTCGGGATCGGCATCGACCGGCTGTGCATGCTGCTCACCGACAGCCCGACGATCCGCGACGTGGTGCTGTTCCCGCTGCTGCGGCCGCTCCCCGCGGGGGAGTCGGGCGAGGTTGACGCGCCGGGCTAGGGCGTGGTATGGCCGCGCCCCTAGTCCGAGTCCGAGACGGGGGCGACCATGCGGCGAAGCGTCAGACTCACGGCCATCGCGCTCTGCCTCAGCCCGGCGGGCTGCGCCTCGACCTGGGACGAGATGTGGAGCAAGCGCTTCCGCAGCGACCCTTTCGGCCGCACCTTCGGCAGCGACGAGGACGCGGTGGCGACGCTGAAGCGCCTCGAACCCGGCGACGCCGAGGAGCGGGCGCGGGCGTTCCAGCGCCTGAGCGAACCCGGCGGGGCCGACCAGGACGCGGTGGTGCAGATGCTCTCGACCGCCGCGACCACCGACACTAGCCCGTGGGTGCGCGTCTGCGCCATCGACGCCTTAGGTCGATTCAGCGACCCGCGCACGACCGAGATTCTGGCGAACGCCTACCACCACGCGGATCGGGTCGGCGGCAAGTCGGCCGAGCCGGCCGGCCCGATCCAGCAGGCGGGGGGCCGCGTGCTGGCCGGCACCCCCGGCGCGGTGCTGGGCCTCAGCGGCCCGCAGGGGTTCCCGGCCGACCAGGTGGCCAACATCCGCGCCCGCTCGCTGGACGCCCTCGGCAAGACCGGCCGGCCCGACGCGGTGGCGTTCCTGGCCAGGGTGGCCGTGGGGCGCGCCACCTCCGAGACCGACGAGCCGATGGCGCGCGACATGGCCCGCCAGCGCGCGGTGGCGAACCTCGCCGCGATCCGCACGAAAGACTCGGCCGTGGCGCTCCAGCAAGTGCTCAGCGCCGAGTCCGGCAAAGATATCGCCCTGGCGAGCCTCGCGCACACGGGCCTCCAAACGCTCACCGGCAAAGACTTGCCCGCCGACCCGTCGGCGTGGGAGGGCGTGGTGCAGGCGGGCGGGTTCGAGGTGAAGTGATTCGAGTGCCAGAACGCAGACCCACCGACGTTCGTCGGCGGGCTTTCGGCCGATAGACTTCTCGCATGGGCCGCAAGACTCACCCGCCGATTCGCACGGACGCCGATGCCTTGCTGGCGGCGGTGTGGGCGTCGCCCCATGAGGACTTGCCGCGGCTGGTGTACGCCGACTACATCGAGGAGCGGGGGGAGGCGGCGCGGGCCGAGTTTATTCGCTTGCAGATTGCGCGGGAGGCTGCGGAGGCGGCGGGGGACGATGTGAGTGACGGGGCGTGGCGGCGGGAGGCCGAGTTGCTCGCTAGCCACCGCCGGGAGTGGGTCGGGCCGAACCGCGGCGTGCGAGGGCGTGGCGACCGCGATGACTTCCTGCGCGGCTTCCCGGCCCGCATCGAAACCTACACCGAGGGCAACGTGCTCGCGCGGCGGGGTGGACGGCGCAGCCCCCGGCTGCGGCTGAAGTGGACGCGGCCCGGTGGGCTGGCGCTTTTGCTCGGCACGCCGGCGGTTCGCAGCGCCGGGGAACTGACCCTGGAGCCGAAGCGGCAGTGGGGCGCCGGCGAGTTCGCGGCCCTCGCCGGGCCGGATCGGCCGGACAGTATTACGGGCCTGACGATCCACGGCGTGCCGGACGGCAGTGCGGTTCGGGACTGGTTCGCGGGCCTGTCGCTCGCCAAGTTGCACCGACTCCGGCTGCCCGGAAGCCAGTGGCGTAGCCGGTACGTCCTCGACGGTTTGGAGGTGGCCCCAGTGGCAGCGCGGCTCACCGATTTGGACCTCCGGGCCGTTTACCTCGACGGCGCGAACGCGCGGTGGCTCGCATCGACGAGGGCATTCCCGAGGCTCCGCGTGCTGCGCACGCGGTTCGCCGGCCCCGCCGTGTCGCCGCTGATCGATCTCATCGCGTCGCCGATCGCGGCCGGCCTGCGGGATTTCCAGGTTCCCGTCCCCTACCACCAGAGCGACGCAGCCCACCACACAGTCGCCGCCACCCCGTGGCCGGCCCTCAAAATCCTTCGCATGTCGGGCCGGGGACTGACCCTCGGCGCGACGCGGGCACTGGCCCAGTCGGCGCACCTGACCGGTTTGAGGGAACTGCACATCACCTTTCCGAGACGGACACCGGAGGCGCGTATGCTCAAAGCCGCGTTCGGCGACCGCCTGCGGCCCGCGGACTTCTGGCAGAACTTTCGCCCCACGCCGCCCGGCTAAATCCGCCGCCGTCGGATGCGCCCCGAGTCGCTACTGTTCTCGTAAGATGGCCGCATGGCCCGCGCCCCGAAGCCGCTCCGCTCCGACGCCGACGCCCTGCTCGCAGCCGTCTGGGCGAGTCCGCACGCCGACCTGCCGCGCCTCGTCTACGCCGACTACCTCGACGAGAACGGCTACCCCGAGCGCGCCGAGTTCATCCGCTTGCAGGTCGAGCGGGCGCGGCTCGAGGCGGCGGGTGGGGAAGTCCCCGACGCCGCCGTCGAGCGCGAGCAAAGTTTGTTCGACGCGCACAGGGCCGAGTGGCTGGCCGGCCAGCCCGGCTTCGCGCCGTTTCTGCCCGCCGGGGCCAGCGCCGAGTATTGCGTGCGCGGCTTCCCGGCGCCGCCGGTGAACTACTCGGCCACCGACGCCGCGGCCGGGCGCGTGCCGCCGCCGAGCGCTTGCCTCCGCCTAGGGTGGGCCAAGCCCGGCGGGCTGGCCGTGCTGCTGAAGTCGAAGCCGGCGCGCGACGCCGAGGAACTGACCCTCGCGCCGAGCCGGGGATGGACGCCTGAGGATTTCGCCGCGCTGAGTGGCCCCGATAAGCCCGACCACGTGACGACGCTCCGCGTCGGCGGGCGCTTCGGCGTCGGGCTAGTCGAGTGGGCGGGGGGGCTGTCGCTGGCCCGCTTGCGGCGGCTGGAGTTGCCGCGCGTCACCGCCGTCGCGGCCCTGGTGGTCGCCGTCGGCAACAGTCCGGCGGCGCCGCAACTCGCGGAGTTGGACCTGCTCACCGTCCGGCTGAACGCCACCGCTCTGCGGCTGTTGGGCGAGGCGAAGCGCTTCGACCGGCTGCGGAGCCTGAAACTCGGCGGCGGCAGCTACACCGACCCCGGCCTCGCGGCGTTCGCCGCCTCGCCAGTGGGGCAGCGCCTGGAGCGGCTCGCGGTGCGCGGCCGGCTGTGGGACGCCGCGGCCGCGCCGGTCCCGAACTTGCGCTGCCTGACGCTGTGGCAGGAGTATGACATCCCGGCGGAGGCGTGGCGCACGCTGGCGGCGTCGGCGCGGCACTTCGCCGGTCTGCGGGAGTTGCACATCGGGCCGGAGTCGGTGCGGCCCGAGACGCGGGCGGCACTTTGGGCGGCGTTCGGCGAGCGTTTGCCGCCGGCAGCCGCGTGGGTGGGCGTGGCCGAGGGGGCGGCGAAGTGAGTCGCAAGCGCGGGCCGGCGAAGTTATCGGATGCCGATGCGCTCCTGGCGACGGTGTGGGCGAGTCCGCACGACGACTTTCCCCGGCTGGTGTACGCGGACTTCATCGAGGAGAACGGCGCGGCGGAGCGGGCGGAGTTCATCCGCTTGCAAGTTGCCAGGGCGGCGGCGGAGGCGGTCGGGGACGACGTGAGCGGCGAGGCGCACCGGCGGGAGGAGGAACTGCTGCCGATCCCGCGCCGCGACTGGCCGGCGCCGGCGCATTGGCCGCAGTTCGACAAGTACGAGGCCGGCGGCTACTTCCTGCGCGGCTTCCCGGCGCCGGTCGTGAGCATCACGGTATCGGCGGCGGGACGATACCTGACTGGCTCGCAGCGGGTGTGGGCGTCGTGGGCCAAGCCGGGCGGGTTAGCGATGCTGCTGCGCTCCGACTGGGTACGCCACGCGAGCGAGCTGCGGCTGACCCCGAGCGCGCCGTTGAAGCCGGACGACTTCGCCGAACTCGCCGAACTCGCCGAACTCGCCGGCCCCGACGGCCCGCAGTTCGTACGCAAGTTGCAACTCGGAGGGTGGACCGACGAAGCGCTAGGCGAGTGGGCCGGACAACTTTCACTCGGCGGTCTGCGCGCGCTGGGTCTGCCGGCGTGTCGAGCCGACGGACTGTCGTTGGTTGCGTTGAGTCCCGCAGCCGCGCGGCTGGTCGAGCTAGACTTGGCTTCGGTCAGCTTCGGCCCCGGCGAGATAGTACGGGTCGGCCAGTCGGTAGTGTTCCCCCGCCTGCGCACGCTCCGGCTAACAGTGTCGAGTTGCGCCGACGACGACACCGCGCCGCCACCCGCGGCCGGGCCTGGCCCCGCTCGCCGCG
>CAXTPM010000017.1:18249-19720 GCA_964245865.1 uncultured Fimbriiglobus sp.
TGGTTGCTTCTTCGTTGGTGGCGGGCTTGCGCGAGTTGGCCGTCGAGCGCCGCTCGTTGGAGATCGGCATGACCGGCCCCCTCAGCCGGGCACTCGCCGAGTCGCCGCCACCCAACTTACGCGTACTGAGGTTGCCGCTCGGCTACTGCACGACGCTCGAAGACGCGCGGCAAGCGCTGGCCGCTTCGCCACTTGCAAGCCAACTGCGCGAGCTGCACGTCCGCCCGTGGTGTGATCCCGACGGTTCATCGACGAGTGCTAGCCGCCTCAAAGCCGCCTTCGGCGACCGCCTGCGCCCGGCCCACCTGTGGCGGGCCGTCCCCGCAGCCTAAATCCGCTCCCGCCGCGTGCGCACCTTCGCCTTCCGCCCCACCGGCTGCTTGCGCACCCACTTCACGAAGCTCGCCAACTCCGGCGCCCGGCGCAAGTCATCAATGGTCGGGTACACCGCCGCGAGGGTGGCGTTGGTGTAGGTCGCGTGCACCATCGAATGGCACTGGCCGCAGATCAGTTCCACATCATCCGGGGTGCCGCCCTTCGACTTGGGCAGGCAGTGGTGCCGCGTCAGGCGGTCCTTGTCGAACAGGCGCCCGCACAGTCGGCACGGCAACTCGCGCGGCGGCAGGTCGGGCCACATGGTTCGCATCCCCCCTCGGGTACTACACTGGCTATCGTAGCCGGCCGGTCAACTGCGGGGTGATGCGAGTATGAAACGGGCACTGCTGGGCGTCGTCACCCTCTCGATGGCCGGCCTCGCGCTCGCGCAGCCGCCGGCCAGCTCCGCCGACTGGAAGGCGCTCGAGTCGAAGCACCTCACCAACATTAAACAAGTCACCACGCAGTTCGTCCGCGCCGGCGAGGGGTACTTCTCGCCCGACGGCAACACCATCATCTACCAGGCCGAGGAGGCGGGCACCGGCAACCCGTTCTACCAAATCTTCACCCAAGACTTGAAGACCGGGCGCTTCCAGAAGATCAGCCCAGGGGTGGGGCGCACGACCTGCGCGTACTTCCACCCGACCTTACCCAAGGTGATTTTCGCCAGCGGTCACACCGACCCCGACGCCAAGGGCACCGCGGCCGCGGAGTTGGCCCGCCGCGCGGAGGACGCCAAAACCGGCGCCCGGCGGCGCTACTCGTGGGACTTCGACCCCAACATGAAGATTTACGAGGCTAGCCCCGACGGCTCGAACCTGAAGTGCCTCACGCCGAACGCCACAGCCTACACCGCGGAGGGGAGCTACTCGGCCGACGGTAAGCGCATCGTCTACAGCAGCGGCAACGCGGGCGATGTCCAGATTTACGTCATGGACGCCGACGGCTCGAACCCGAAGCAAGTCACGACCGCGAAGGGGTGCTACAACGGCGGGCCGTTCTTCAGCCCCGACGGCAGCCGCATCGTGTTCCGCAGCGACCGCAAGGAGAAGGACCGACTCCAACTGTACGTCATCAACTCCGACGGCACGGGCGA
>CAXTPM010000018.1:0-12646 GCA_964245865.1 uncultured Fimbriiglobus sp.
CTGAAGCACGATTACGGCGATATGGAAGGCTGGAGCCTGGATGGTCAGGGTATCCGCGCCGCCCCCCCCGCCGGAGGACCTCGCCGTCCGGTGGGAGCGCATGGTCGCGTCCAGCCTCGAGCGGGCGCGTACGACGACCTCGGCTCGTGGGATCGTCCCGATCCGCCCGCGGCCGTGCCCGGAACCGGACCTCCGCGCCCGCCCGGAGTTCTCGCGGGAGCCGCACCTGGTTAAGCCCGCGCTCGACGAGTGCCTCAAGGCGCTCGCGTGCGGCAAGGCGCCCTGGCCGCTGTACCTGCACGGCCCGGCGGGCGGGGGCAAGACGGCCGCGGCCCTCTGCCTGCTCGACCACTGCGGCCCGGCCGTCGCGTCGGGCAAGCGCGCCCCGGAGGCGCACGACCCGTTCGCCGGCTACTGGGACGCGCGGAAGTCCGCCGCGCTGAAGGTCGCCGCCGACGAGGAGCGCCTGTGGTGGAGCCGCGACGGCCTGGGCGGCACGACCTCCTGGGGCGACCTGCTGCGCGCGGTCCGCCAGGCGCCCCTGGTGGTGTTCGACGAGGCGGGCGCGGCCGCCAACGAGTTCGCCGCGTCGATGCTGCTCGAGGCGGTGGACCAGCGCGACGGCCACCCGGTGCGCCCGTTCGTGTTTGTGAGCAACCACCGGCCGGCCGACTTGTGCCGGCTGCTCGACGACCGCCTGTGCAGCCGCGTCCTCTGCGGCACCGTGTTCCACCTCGATGCGCCGGATCGCCGGCGCGCTGTTCGACCCGCCCCGAAGTCCTGACCCCCACCAGGAGTATCCCGATGTCCGAGCAGACGAAGACCGCCAAGACCTACAACGCGCTCGACACCAAGCAGCACTACGCGCTGCGCCGGGCGATCGAGGGGATGCGCGACGAGCTCTCGACCGGCAAGTGGAGCCAGAAGGGGCTGGCGCGCGACCTCTCCGCACGCCTCGGCTTCACGGTGAGCGCGGCGAACGTCGCGGGCGCGTGCAGCGACCTCGACTTCCGCCCCGCCTACGGGCGCCCGGCCAAGCCCAAGCTCCGCGACTCGGTGGACGCGATGCGCGACGTGGTGCTCGCCCTCCAGGCCGAGGTGTCGGACCTGCGCCGCGACCTGGCCGAACTGCGCCTCGAAATCGATCCCGCCGGCTGATCCCCGACGCCCGACCCGCACCCCCGACAGGAGACGACCGTGCCGACGACCTTCGGACACGCCGACCCGCACGACTACGAGCTGCTCGAACGCGCCGCGCGCCGCTTCAACCCCGACCTGGTGGTGTGCGGCGCCAAGGTCGGCCTGCTGTTCGCCGACAACCCCGACTCGCCGCCGCTGGTGCGCTCGGGCGACCGCTGCGCCGCCATCGTCTCGGTCGTGCCGCTGGTGCAGCGGCAGTTCAACAAGTACGACGCGCTGGTGCGGATCGACCGCGACATCTGGGACGCACTCCCCGACCGCTCCCAGGAGGCGCTGCTCGCCCACGAGCTGTGCCACCTGGTCGTGGCGCGCGAGTCGCGCCGGCCCTCCCTCTTCGACGGCGACACGGTGTCCGCCGCCGGTAACTGGTGGAAGACCGACGACCTCGGCCGGCCGGTGCTGAAGACCCGCGCCGGCGACTGGTGCAGCTCGGACGGCTTCAAGGCCGTGGCCGACCACTACGGCCCGTACGCCCTGGAGCTCCGCGCGCTCGACCGCGCGCAGGCGCTCGCCCTGGCCCCCACGCCGCTCGACGCCGAGTAACCGTCCCACGCCGGAGACGACGATGGCCGACAAACGCGACCGCCTCGAAACCCTGTACGCGGGCCTGATCCTCGCGGGGCTGGCGCTGATGGCGCTGGCCTGCGCGGCGACCACCGCCTGGAGGTGCCAGTGAGTGCCGACACGAAGCCGATGTACTGGGGCCGTCCCGCCCGCGCCGCCGTCTGGCACATTTTCCGCGACTCCCGCAGTCTGTGCTGCTCGTGGGCGATGTTCGCACTTGATGAGGCGGTCGCGCCCGCCGATCTCACCGACCCGGAGCGCCGCAAGGGTGACTGCCGGCGGTGCGTCCGCGCGGCGAAGGCGATGTGCGCCCCACCTTCAATCCCGCTCGCGCCGCCCGAGACGCTCCCGTTTGCGGAGGGCCAGTAATGGGCGCGAACACCAAGATCGAGTGGGCCCACCACACCTTCAACCCCTGGCGCGGCTGCACGAAGGTGAGCGCGGGCTGCGCCAACTGCTATGCCGACACGCTGTCGAAGCGCAACCCGCTGACGCTGGGGGTGTGGGGGCCGAACGGCACCCGCGTCGTCGCGGCCGAGTCGGCGTGGCGTGAGCCGCTGAAGTGGGACCGCGCCGCCAAAGCTGCCGGCGAACGCCACCGCGTGTTCTGCGCTTCGCTGGCGGACGTGTTTGAGGGCATTGACACGATGCCGGCGGAGTCGTGGGAGCCGGTCGCCGAAGCCCGCGTCCGGCTGTTCAAGATGATCGCGATCGACACGCCAAACCTCGACTGGCTGCTGCTCACCAAACGCCCCGAAAACGTCAAGCCTGTGCTCGACGCCGTGTCGGAGCGGGTCGATCACTACGCCGCCGAGTCCATTGCATTTGCGTGGAACCTGCGCGTGTGGCTCGGCACCAGTGTCGAGAACCAGGCCGCTGCCGACGCGCGCATCCCGCACCTGATCAGCGCGCCGGCGGCGGTGCGGTTCTTGTCGTGCGAGCCGCTGCTGGGGCCGGTCGATCTTTCCGAATGGCTTGACCCGGTGCAGCCGTTGTTCGTCTGCCAAAGGTGCGGCGACGAGTTCGCCGAGGGCGAGAAAGGCCAAGACGGCCGGCACCCCTACTGCGGAGGCGAAGGCGCCCCGAACGGCGAGACCGAACCGAGTAGCGATATCCACTGGGTGATCGCCGGCGGCGAGAGCGGGCCGGGCGCGCGGCCGATGCACCCCGACTGGGCGCGCTCGCTTCGTGACCAGTGTCGGGCGGCGGGGGTGGCGTTCCACTTCAAGCAGTGGGGCGAGTTCGTCCCCTACGAGCACACCGCTCAAGCGCCGTTCCTGGTCGGCCAGCACGGCCACGAAATCGACGGCCACCTACTCCCGGCCGGCCTGACCGACAGTGCCAATGTGGTGCTGCCCGGCGGCTGGATGATGGACGAGTGCAACGACCTCTACCGCCGCGTCGGCAAGAAAGAGGCCGGTCGGCTGCTCGACGGCCGGACGTGGGACGAAGTGCCGGGGGCGGTGTCGTGACCCCGACCCCCGTGTGGCCCGTGGTGGCGTACTGCCGCTCAGCCGGCCACCCCGAGCCGGTGCCCGAGTACCGCTTCCATCCGGTGAGGATGTGGCGATTCGACCTGGCCTGGCCCGGAGCCAAGCTCGCCCTCGAGCTGGAGGGCGTGACGCGCTCCGCCGGCCGGCACCAGCGCGTGGCGGGCTACGAGGCCGACTGCCTGAAGTACGGGGAGGCGCTGGTGATGCGCTGGTGGGTGCTGAGGGCCACGCCCAAGCAGCTCCAGGGCGGGCTGGTGTTCCATTGGCTGGACCGATTCTTCGCGACAGAGAAAGCGAGCCTGCGATGACCGCACACTGCGACGCCTTTGCCCTTGGTTCCGCCGAGCGGGCGGGCCTCCACGCCCTCTGCCGGGACGCAAGCGAGGCCTACAACTCCGGGCGCTGCCTCCCCACGGCCGGCTCGTACAGGGTCAAGTGCGCCGCCGCTCCGCGGTGCTGCGCAGTCGGCGCGGCAGGACTCGGCCAGGAGGTGGACGAGGATGCCCACGCCCGGCGCGCCTACGGTATCGGGGGTTACACCCGCCACCGCTTCGAGCAGGGCTTCGACCTCGGCTTGAGAGGCGACTCGGATTGCCGCGAGTCTCCCGAGGAGGCGTACCTCATCGGTCGCGCCTTTGGCGCCGCGTGTCGTGTGGGCTTCCTTGCCACTGTCGATAACCCGCACCCGCCGATGCGCGTCGAGTTCGCCCCGCCGGCGGAAGGGGGTGCGTCATGACGCTGCCAGGCGATCGCTCGAACTGGGCCCGCTTCGAGTTCCGCTACGCGGTCGGCCGCGCGCGCCTGGGCGGCTACGTGCTCGACCAGGTCAAGGTGATCGACGCGCCCGACCCGACCGAGGCGACCGTCCACTTCCTTCGCCGAGTCAAGGACGAGGGGCACGAGCTGGTGGCCTACCGCCTGTACGACTGCCGCCACCACAATTTGCTCGGCTGGTACACCGCCGCGTCGGAAGCGGTGCCCGCGTGAAGGAGCCGCGCAAGCCCGCTCACGAGACCGACCGCCCCGACCCGACCTGCCCCGCCGCGCGGGACTACACCGCCGCCGAGTGGGAGTTCGTGCGCGCCATGGAGGCCTGGAAGAAGGAGCACCGGAACCAATACCCGAAGTGGAGCGACGCCTTCGCCGTGATGCTGGCGCTCGGCTACCGTAAGCCCGACCCGGAGCCGAAGTGAGCAAGATCAACAGCCTCGCCCCGTGGTACGGCGCCAAGCGCGCCATGGCCGGCGCCATCCTGCCGCACCTGGGCGAGCACACTGCCTATTGCGAGCCGTTCTGCGGCTCCCTGGCGGTGCTGCTCTCGAAGCCGCCCGTCCGCTCGGAGACCGCCAACGACCTCCACGGCGACCTGCTCAACCTGGCGCGGGTGGTCCAGGACGAGGCGCTCTGCGGCCGGCTGCACTGGCGGATGTCCCGCACGCTGATGCACGAGGGGCTCTACCGGGAGGCCGTGGCCGAGCTGCGCGCCTCGGACTGCCCGAGCGGCGCCGGCGACCCCGACCGCGCCGCCGCATACATGGTGCGCTCGTGGATGGGGATGAACGGCGTGGCCGGCACCGACTCGACCACCAGCTTCGCCCGGCGCTACTCCGCCGGCGGGGGCGACCCGGCGGTGCGCTTTCGCTCGGCGGTGGACTCGCTCCCCTGGTGGCACGAGCGCCTGCGCCGGGTCTGCCTGTACCAGATGGACGCCTTCGAGCTGCTCGCGCGCCTCGGCGACGACGCCAAGACCACGATCTACTGCGACCCGCCCTACCTCGAGAAGTCCACCAAGTACCGCCACGACTTCGCCTCGGGCGACCACGAGCGCCTCGCCGCGGCGCTGCGGCGCTTCGCCCAGGCCCGCGTGGTCGTGAGCTACTATGCCCACCCGGACCTCGCCGCGCTCTACCCCGGCTGGCGCGTGGTGCCGCTCACCCGCCGCAAGCTGATGCGCAACCCGAACGCCGCCGCGCCGTCGGGCGACGCGCCCGAAGTCCTCCTCGTCAACCAGCCCGAGTGACCGCCGTGCCGACCGCCAAGACGACCCCGGCCGCGGCCGACCCGCGCGGCGACGAGCTGCTCGCCGAGGTGCGGCCCTACGTGCTGGCCGCCGCCGCGCGCCTCTCCGGCCGGGGCGTGCCGGCCGACGACCTGCGCCAGGAGGGCCTGCTGCGGGCGCTCGAGCTGTGCCGGCTCGACTCGACGTTCGCGCACCCGAACCCCCCGGCGCTGGTCGTGCAGTCCGCGCAGTACGCCATGGCCGACCTGCTCGGCGACACCCGCGACCAGCCGCCCCTGGCCACCGACGCGGCGCTCGAGTCCCTGGCCTCGCCGCCGCCCGCCGCCCGGCCGGGCGCCCTCCCCGACGAGGGGGGCGTGGCGTTCCTGATGTCGATCTGCAAGGGCGCCACCCGGCTCGACTGCGAGGTCGCCGCGCGTCGCTACGCCGGCGGGGCGGGCATCCGCGTGCTGTCCGAGGAGTTCGGCCTGAGCCACCGCGCGGTGCGGCAGTGCCTCTACCGCGTCGGGCTCGGCATCGCCGAGACGCTCGCGTCCCTAAAACTCTACCGGGCGCCCTGACCGCCGCCGAGGAGCGACCGATGTCTGCACGCCGACCTCACGAGCGCCGCTGGGGCGACCTGCGCCTGAACGTCTGGGCCGGCCGCAACGCCACACTCTGGCACGGCTACGGCTACAGCCTCACGCTGGCGTTCACACCGTCACGCTGCTTGCTGCGGGCGCTGCACACGTCCGAGGCGCCGCGGGTGTACCTGCCGGGAGTTCTGCGCGCCGTCGAGGCCCACCCGCCCGAGCGACTGCACGCGATGCTGAAGTGGACCGCGCGCGGCTGGCACCCCTTCGGCCTGCTCGACCACCTCGCCGGGCTCGCGCGCTCCCCGGAGATCTGCGCCGCGGTCGCCGAACTCAGCTCCGCTTGCCACCCCGCGCCACCCGCCCAAATCGTCCAGCCGCTAGAGTTCTCCGCCTGTCTGACGGCGCTGCGCGACGAGGCCGATCGCATCATCCGCGCCGCATACCTTGCCGCCGGCGTCCGTCCCCACCTGCTCGGCGACGCTGGCAACTGGTACCGCGGCTAATCATCTGGAGTAACCCGTGCTCGACCTGCACCCGGACCGCGCGGCGCTCCTCCGCGCGATCATCGCCGACCCCGCGGCCGACCTGCCGCGACTCGTCTACGCCGACTGGCTCGACGACCACGGCGACCGCACCGGCTGGGCCGCTCTCATCCGCCGCCAGTGCGACGGCTACATGGGGTCGCCCAGCGCCTACGTCGCTGCCAAACTGTTCGACGACCCGTATTTGGGGCGGGCGCATTGGCACGGCGACGGCCCGCACATCTTGTACAGCAACGGCCACAGCACCATACAGGCCGCAGTCGCGCGCGGGTTCGTCGCGGCGATCAAGTGCACCTTGCAACTCTGGGCGGGCGACACCTGCACGCAATGTTATTTCGCGTGTGCAGGCCAGCCACGCGCTTACGGAGTTCGTTGCCCGCTTTGCCTCTCCCGTCCGTTTTTTCGCGGCATTGGCCGGGCTGTCGTTGCCCGGCATCCTATTCAAATCGTTGGGGCGACGGACCGCGAGCCACTGCCCGTCGCCGGCTCCTGGTTGTGGCTCCGTCAGTGTATCGTCACACGCGGCACGCCTTTCCCGGAGGCAGTCGCCGCATTGCCAGACGAGGTCTTTGACCTTCTTCCCGACCGGACCACATACACGCATGAGGCCAGCTACCCGACACGAGAGTCCGCACTGTCCTCCGCCTCGGCCGCATTCATCCGTTTCGCCTGCCCCCTTGCATCGACACAAGCCGCGTAGCCCGCTCCCAGCCCTTCCCGCCGGCGCGCCCCTCCCGTAGTCGCCCCTGTCCCGCGAGTGTCCCGCGCCCGATCCCCCACAAATCGCAGCGCGCGGCGGCACTCCGCGGGACACTTCCGGGACGCCACGGGACGGGGCAACTGGGTGAAAATCAAGCCGACCGACGCCAAGTGCGCCGAGGCGCGCGACCTGCTCGCCCTCGGCAAGAGCGTGCGCGAGGTGGCGCGCATCCTCAAGGTGTCGAAGACGACCGTGCAGCGCTGGGCCGACGCCCGGCCGAAGCACGTCCCGCCTCCGCTGCCCGAGCTGCCCGCCGACCCCGCCGCCCGCGCCGCGGTGCTCGCGGACCTCTGCGACCGGCTGGCCCACTCGGCGCTGCTGTCGTTCCTCGACCCGGCCGTCTGGGCGATGACGACGCCCGCCACGCGAGCCGTCGTGATGTCGCGCGCCATCGACAAGGGGCGGCTGCTGCGCGACCTCTCGACCTCGGTGGTCGAGGTGCGCCTGGCCAACCCGCTCGCCGACCTCCCCGCCGACCGGCTCGCCGCGATGTACGACGCCTATGAGCGCGCCAGCCAGCCCGCCGCCCTCCCGCCCCGACTGGTGGAAATCGGCGACGGAGGCCCAGTTCCTGGAGGCGGCGGCGCGGGCGAGCCTGTCGTGCTTCGTGAGGCAGGCCTGGCCCCACCTGAATCCGGGCCGGCCGCTGGACTGGGCCTGGTACCTGGAGGCGATCTGCCTGCACCTCCAGGCGGTGACGGAGGGGGCCATCCTGAGGCTCCTGGTGGAGCTGCCGCCGAACTGCCTGAAGTCCACGATCCTGGGGGTCTGCTGGCCGGCGTGGGAGTGGACGAGGACCCCCGGCACACGCTGGCTCAATGGTGCCAATAACGGCACGCTCGCCACGCGCGACGCCCTGGCGATGCGGACCCTGATCGACTCGGACTGGTACCAGCGCACGTTCCGCCCCGACTGGGAGCTGCGGCCCGACCAGGACGAGAAGACGAACTTCATGAACACCAAGGGCGGCCACCGCGTCTCGGTCTCGATCTGCTCCAGCACCATCGGCAAGAAGGGGGACAAGCTCGTGCTCGACGACCCCGACGACGCCAACAAGGTGCGCTCCGCGGCCGAGCGCGAGTCGGTGCGGCTGTCCTACGACCAGGGCTTCTCGCGCCGCGCCAGCTCGCAGACGGACTCCCCGATCGTCGTCTGCGGCCAGCGGCTGCACACCGACGACCTGATCGGGCGGCTGAAGAAGCGCGGGGGGTGGGTGAGCCTGCGCCTGCCCGAGCAGCTCGACGCCAAGAACGTGTGCTCGACCCCCATCGGCTACCGCGACCCCCGCACGCGCGACGGCGAGTGGCTCCGGCCCGCGCGGTTCGGCCCGGCCCAGGCCGAGGAGGCCAAGGCCAGCGGCGTGTACCAGTCGCAGCACCGGCTCGACCCGAAGCAGTCGGACGACACGTGGTTCCCGCGCGCGCTCGCGCGCATCGTCCCCGCGGTCCCGGCCGGCACGGTCGCGGTGCGCTACTGGGACACGGCCTCGACCGACGGCGCGGCCTCGTGCGACAGCGCGGGCGTGCTGGTCGGGCGGACCCCCGCGGGCCAGTACATCTTCCTCGACTGCAACGCGCAGAAGCTGAAGCCCGGCCCGCGCGACCGGCTCATCGTGCAGACCGCCTACATCGACCGCCGCCGAGCCGACTGCCGCGTCGAGGCGACCCACGTCGAGCGCTCGGCGGGGCAGGGGCTGGAGGTCTCGCAGTCGATCATCCGCCAGCTCGCGGGCTTCGCGGCCTTCGAGGACCGCGCCTCCAGGGCCAAGGACGACCGCCTGCAGCCGCTCGCGTCGCAGTGGGCCGTCGGCAACGTCATGATCCTCGACGGCGACTGGAACGAGCGGTTCCTCGCGGAGATGGAGTCGCTGCCGGGCGGCGGCGCGCGCGACATCTCCGACGCGGCTGCGGGCGGCTTCAACAAGGTCGCGCTGCACCCGGCCGGCTCCGGCGCGGGCATTGTGACCGGCGACGACTCGACCTCGAACTCCGGTGGGGTGCCCCGTGACACTTACGCTTGACCGCGCGCTGGCCCTGACGCTGGGGGCGCTGCTGCTGTCCGGACTGGGCTGGCTGGTGCGCGCCGCGATCTACGTGCCGCCCTGGTGCTGCGCCTACGCGGCGCGCACGGTTGTCGCCGCCGCTCGCGCGGGCTGGGCCGACGCCGAGGCCGACGAGCGGGCGTTCGCCGCCAGCGCGTCACCCACCGCCAACTTGGCCGGAGGCTTCGCGTGATCGGCTTCGCACTCATCCTCGGGCACCTGGTCGGCGACTACCTCGCGCAGACCGACTGGATGGCTTCCAACAAGGCCAACCAGTTCCGCGGCGGCGCACGCCCCGAAATGGAGGTTGTCACCGAGCGCGGCGACGGCTGGTTGGTCAAGGGACCGAACCCGGCGCTGGCCATCTGGAACCGGGTGCGGCGCGCCTGGTGGCGCGGCCACGCCGCATGCACAGCGCACTGTCTGTGCTACACGCTCGCGGTGTGGGCGTTCACCTTTTCATGGATGCCGTGGTGGGGTCTGGCGGCGTGTTTCTGTGCCCACTGGCCCGTTGACCGTTACCGCCTTGCCGGCCGCTGGATGCGCAACGTCAGCGGCCAGGCCGGCTTCGCCTCGGGGCCGCTCGCGCCGTGGTCGGTCGTTGTCGTGGACAACACGTTCCACTTGCTGACGCTTTACGCCATCGCCCTGCTGGCCGGGGCCGCGTCGTGAGCCGCCTGCTCGCTCGCCTGAGCTACCGACCCCCCGCCGTCCCGGTGGGCAACGCCGTCGCGCTCGTGCCGCCGATCGCCACGACCAAGCTCGCGCCGAACGACCGCGAGTACCTGGCCCCCCTCATCCGCGACTACGCCACGATCAGGAACTGGGCCGGCCCACTCAGCAAGACCGCCGACCTGACCGGCGAGACGCACGAGATGCGCCTGGCCTACCGCACCATGCTCAAAGAGCCGTCCATCTCGGCCCCGCTCCAGGCCAAGACGTTCGCAGTCACCTCGCTCGACCCCCAGGTCAAGCCCGAGGACCCCGACGACCCCAGGCACAACGAGTCGGCGGAGTTCGTCCGCTGGGCCGTCGCCCGCGCGCGGGGCGGCTGGCCGGGCCTCCTGCAGTCGGCCGCGCTGCCCGGCCAGGTCGAGGGCTTCGCGGTCCTCGAGCCGTGGTGGGCGCCGGTGCCCCAGACGAGCCGGAAGTTCGGCGGGCGCTGGGCGCTCGAGGTCGTCCGCTCGATCGACACCCAGCGCCTGCGGTTCCGCCTCGACCAGTACAGCCGCATCGTCGGCGTGCAGTCGCTCGGCGGCGCGCAGGGCGGCGTCACGTTCGAGCCCGACAACTTCGTCTTCTACAGCTACCTTTCGTTCTTCAGCAACCCGTTCGGCATCAGCTTGCTGCGCCCCGCCTACCGCGCGTGCAACCTGATCCAGGCCACGATCAAGCTGCGCCACATCCTGCTGGAGAATTTCAGCGGGCCTTACCTGATCATGAAGCAGTCGGACCAGGCGCAGATGCTCAAGGCGAGGCAACTGCTCTCGCAGGCGCGCGCGTCCGGCTTCATCATCATGGACCCCAAGGACGAGCTCCAGGTCGTCAACCTCGCCACGTCGGCGCCTGACCAGTTCCAGGGGGCCATCGAGGACCTTCGCAAGGAGGCGTGCCTGGCGCTGCGGGGCGCGTACCTCCAGAGCCTCGAGTCGTCGAGCCCCCAGGGCGACAGCGGCACCCACAAGACCCAGACCGAGCTGTTCGACTGGTACCTGGCCACCGGCATCTGCGCCGCGATCAACGAGCAGCTGATCCCCCGCCTGGTGGGCGAGAACTTCGGCGACGCGGGCGGGCTGCCGGTGCTGTCGCTCGGCGGCCTCGACCCCGGCGAGGTCGACAAGACGGTGACGCGCTTCGTCACGGTCACGCGCGACCTGAGACTGAAGGCGAGCGAGAGCCAGTTCCGGCGGCTGACGGGGATGGAGCCGCCCAAGAACGACGCCGACGCCATGGGCGGACCGGACCCCGCGCCCCCGCCGCAGGGCCCCGGCGCGCCCGGCGGCCCCGGCCAGCCCGGACCCGCCGACCCCCCGCCGTCCGAGCCCGACGACGCCGGCCTGGCGGTGTTCCGGGACGCGCCCAACGGCGGGTTCACCGGCACCATCAAGGACTCGCTCGGCCGCGAGCGGCACTACGTCAACGGCCTCCAAGTCGCCGCCGGCGCCGAGCCCGCGCCGGCCCCGAAGCGCCGCAAGCTCGCCGCCGCGGCCAACGCGGTCAGGGCGGTCGGCGGCGAGGTGGCGTCCGTCAAGGCCGGGGCCGAGCGGGCGTTCCAGGGCGTCTCCGACGCCGCCGGCGACCGGCTCCGGGTCAGCCCCGACGGCCGCGCCGTGCTCGCCACCGCCTGGGCCGCGAAGGCGCTCGCCGTGGGCGCCCACCACGCGCTGCTCTACGCCATGCACAAGACCGGCGAGGTGGCCGTCGCCGCCGCGAAGGAGCGCGGCATGGGCGAGGAGGACGCCGGGCGGCTGCAGCGTGTCCTCGGCACGCTCGACTTCGTGGGGGCGTACGCGCCCGCCATCGCCGGCGGGCTGCTGTTCGGCCCGGTCGGCGCGAAGGTCGGGTCGATCCTGCCGACGGCCAGCCTCGGCTACCTGGTCTACTCGACGGCGCGCGACCCGAAAGCGACCTACCGCGCGGCGCTGTCGGTGATGAAGTCCACGGTCGGCCTCGGCCCCAAGGTCGCCGCCCACGCCGACGGCACCGCGCCCGAGCTGGCGGAGCTAGCGGCGGACGCGATGGCGGCGCTGCCCCCGGAGCGGCGCGAGTGGTTCGTGGCGCTCTGTACGGCGGCGGTGCGCTGCGGGGCCGAACCCGAGCGGGCCGTCGAGTCGGCGAAGGACGCCGCCGCGGCCACGGCACCCCCCGGAGCCGGGCGCGCGAGCTTCGCCGACGACCAGCCCCAGGCGGGCGGGCGCGTCGCCCCGGAGCTGGTGGCGGCCTACGTCCGGGCGCTGGCCGACGGCGACCGCGACCTGGCCGACGCGCTGCACGACCTCGCCGACTCCGAGGCCGCGGGCGTCGCCACGTTCGCGGCCGGCGGATCGAAGGTGACGTGGCACCCGTGGAAGCTCGCCGACGGCACCATGGGCGTCAAGTCGTCGGGCGGCGCGGTTCGCAGGAAGGCTCCGGTAGGCGCCTCGGTCTCGGCCGACGACCACCCGACCCAGGCCGCGACCGACGCGGCTCGGGGCGACGCCGCCAAGGCCAAACTCGACGCGCACGGGGCGGTCCTCGCGGCCACGCACTCCCTGTCGCGGGGCGAGGCGATCGGCGGCGCCGACTTCGATGCCCTGAGCGGCCACCTGGACAAACTCACCGTCGCGGAGATCAAGACCTACTCCGCCGCGCTCGGCCTCAAGGGCTCGCGCCTGCGCAAGGATTTGGTTGCGAAGTACACCGAGCGGGCGCGCTCCGCGCTCGCAGCGCCAGAGCCCGCCGGGCCGAAACA
>CAXTPM010000018.1:12656-15742 GCA_964245865.1 uncultured Fimbriiglobus sp.
AGCCGACCAGTGGCGAACGACCCGACGCCGGAGCAGGCGGACCAGTTGGCAACGAAACTCCAGTCGCTGGCGGACCAGTGGCGGCAGCGTCTGGCGGACCCGGCCACCAAAGCCCTGACCGAGTCGGGGTCGATGACTATCAGCCCGCTGGTCCACCGACTCCTGGCCGCGTTCCCGCCCCGATCCACGCCGTAAACAAAAGACTCGACCGCTTCCGCGAACTCTACAAGTCGCGCGGCCAGCACCAGATCAACGACTGGCTCGAGCAGTTGCAAGTCCACGTCAACGCCGTCGGCGTCGGCGCGGCGCTCGAGTCGCTGGGCGGGGCCGAGGTCTCGAAGGGCGACCGCAAGGGCACCGACTACGAGGGCGGGTGGGACAAGGACGCCTTCGAGCAGTCCGACCCCGGCCACCACATGGCCGCGTTCTGCGAGTCGTACCTGAACCGGGCCGGGGTGACCCTGACGCACCAGCCCGGCGCCGGCGGCAACCCCCTGGTGTCGTCCGCCGCCCCCGCGTTCGACGGCTCAACGGAGGGGCCGGACGGCTCGTTCCTCCCCAAGGACCCGACGCTCGCCAACAAGCTCGAGGAGGCGAAGAAGCTCCCCGGCCTCGAGCTCTCGGAGGACATCAATGAGATCGTCGGCGGCGGCGGGCCGGTCACGCACCTGACGAAAGACGTGCTCGACAAGATGGACGGGCGCTTCGGCAAGGGCAAGTGGATCATCAAGGCCTACGGGGACGAGGCGGCGGCGGGGTACGGCATCTTCTTCCCGCAGCGCGCCGAGCAGATCCGCCGGGACGCCGAGTCGGAAATCTGGAACGCCGGGGCGGAACTCTCGAAGTACGGATTCTCGCTCCGGCGCAACAACGACGGAAGAGTCGTCGGCGTCGAGCACTCCGGCGGCGACCGCTACGACTTCGGCGAGGTGAAGACCGACGACGCCGGCAGGCCGTACCACGCGCCCGGCAAGCGCTACGGCGACACGCTCGACGGCGAGGTCAGGCGATGGGCCGACCGGGCCGCGCTCGCGGCAGGATCGGAAAGGGGGGCCGAACTCCCCGGCGGCGGCAAGGAATTCATGGGGCAGCCGGCATTCGCGGCGGTCGGGGTGTCCGACGCCGACCGCGCGGCCGGCAAGACAATCGCGCCGGGCGAGGGCCGCGTCCACATCGTCACCCGGAACGGCAGGGCGGAGCTCGTACCCCACGCGACCTGGATCAAGGGCGCCCCGCTCCCGGTGGTGTTCGAGAGCGAGGAGACCAGGGCGATGGCCCAGGCGGCGGTGGACGCCATCAACGCGCTCCCCGAGTCCGAGCGCCAGGGGCAGATTTACGCGCCCGACATCCTGAAGGCCGAGGACGGCTACCGGGTCGTGGAGGCGAACCCGGCCAACAACACCGGCAGTTCGGGCTACCTCGGGAACAACCCGCTGGTGATCGACAGCTACGTCGGGCACGTCACGGGCCGGACGCCGGCGCACGTCGCGTTCATCCGCCGGATTCTGAGCCAGCAGGCCAGGCCCGCCGCGGTACAATAGCCGCACCGCACAACGGACGAGGCCGGCACGTGGAACTCCCGCACTTCGACGGCTGGCACTTGCTGGGCGCCTTCCCCGAGGGCGGCCCCGACGACGTGGGGAGCTGGCTCCTGCACAGCGGCGGCGAGGCGATGCTGCTCGAGGTGCCGCCCGGCGTGACGGTGCGCGTCGTCGCCACGGCGCTGGGCCGGCTCGGACTGTCGCTCAAGTACGCGACTGCCTCGCACGACCACGAAGACCACTTCGACGCGGAGTGCTGGCACGCGCTGGGCGCCGCGTACCCGGAAGCCGAGTTCGTCCACCCGGACCTCGTGTCGGGCGACCGCCTGCTGCACCTGGGGGCAGAACCCGTCTGGCTCGTCAAGGGGCCGAAGCACTCGCTCACCGACGTGGTGACGGCTTTCCGGGGGTTGGCGATGACGGGCGACATCGAACTCGGCACGCTCGACTCGGTCAACCGCGAAGTGCCGAAGCGCGTGAAGCGCAAGAGCATGGCGTGGCTCGCCGCGTTCCCCGAGCGTACCGGTTTCGGCGTCCACTCGGTCGTGAGCGCGCACCTCAACGACGTGCGCGCGGGAGTCGATTGGCCGGCGCTGTTCGCGCACTGAGCCCGCCCGGCGCGCCCCTCCCGTAGTCGCCCCTCATGCGGCTTACCGGGATTGCCAGCTTCTCCGCCGGGACACACAACGGGGTGCCGTACACCCCCGAGTCGCTGCGCGCCATCGCCCACAACTTCGCCAAGTTCTCGCAGGGCGCGACCCCCCACTACTCGCCCTTCGTCAGCATCAACCACGACGACGGCCTCGCCTGCGGCCTGCTCACCGGCTGCCGCTACGGCCCCAACGACGGGCACCTCCACCTCGACGCCGACCGCGTCCCGGAGTCGGTGGTCGGCCTCGTCCAGTCGCGCCTGACCGCGCCGTCGATTGAACTCTTCCTGCCGCGCGTCACCGCGACCGGGCAGCTCGACGGCTTCCGCGGCCCGCGCAACGAGGTCGTCGGCACCCCCGTGCTGCGCGCGCTGACCTTGTTGGGCAACAAGCCCCCGGCCGTGATGGGGCTGCCGCCCCTGAGCGCGGCCGTCGCGTCGTTCGCTCACATTCTGCCCGGCGCCCTCGACCTGGGCCGGCAACTCGCGCGCTTCGGCAAGTCCGGGGTCGCTTACTTCGACGGAGGCTTCCCGCCCATGGACCCGACGACGATGGACCGCAACGCCCTGATCGCTGTCTTGGTCTCGGCGGGCGCCGACGCGGCCAAGATCGACCCCGCCACCCCCGACGACACGCTGCGCGAGATGGTGCGCATGGCGCTCGCCGTCAACCCCTCGCTGGCGACCGCGGCCGGGGCGCCGGCGCCGGCGAGCGCCGCGCCCGCGACCTTCAGCCACGCCGAATTGAACGCCATCATCGACGCCAAGGTCGCGGCCAAGCTCAAGCCCCAGGCCGACCGCCACAGGGCCGCCAAGCTCGCCCAGTTCCGGCTGGAAATGTGCGGCGGGCTCACCGGCAAGGCGCTCACGCGCGGCGTCTCGGTGCTGGCGTGCCG
>CAXTPM010000018.1:15752-19453 GCA_964245865.1 uncultured Fimbriiglobus sp.
CCTCGACGACGACCTGGTCGCCAAGTTCAGCCACGACCCCGCGGCCCCCGGCGGCACGAAGCTCGACGCCGCCATCGACCGCACCCGCAAGGCCTACGCCGGCGCGGTCGTCAAGGTCTTCGGCGCGCGCGTCGAGACCTCAAAGCCCGGCGTGGCGGCGGGTTCGACCGGCGGTGCGCAGGGCGGCATCAGCGCCACCCGGCGCGCCGGCCTCCTGGCGGGCCACTCGATCGGCAAGGCCAAGCTCAAAGCCGAGATGGCCGCCGACGCGGCCAAGTAGGGCGACACACCGCCTCCCCCGCACGAGGGGGCTGGCCTGAGGAGACCAAGCATGCTGGCACCCATCAAGCGCTTCAACAACAAGTGGCTCCGCCCGGCGATCGCGCCGCAGGAGGCCCGCACCACCGTCGTACGCCTCCCCGCGGGCGACTACCCCATGGGCCTCGTACTCGGCGAGGCGACGAACGCGGCCGCCCTGCCCGACATCCAGACCGTGACCGTCACCGGCACGCCCACCGGGGGCCAGTTCACGCTAATGCTCGGCGGGATCCGAATCGGCCCGATCAACTACAGCTCGACCGCCGGCACGCTCCAGACCAACGCCCAGGCCGCGTTCGACGCCTCCGCGCTCGGCGCGGGCACGGTCGCCGTCTCGGCCTCCAGCGGCACGAGCTTCACCGCCACCTTCCAGGGCCAGGCGCTGAACATCGACCCCGGCGCGCTGACCCCCGGCAACAACTCGCTGACCGGCGGCACCTCGCCGAACTTCTCGGTCGCGCGCACGCAGATCGGCAACGCCGCGGGCGGCTACGCCAAGGCCTACGCCGCCGGCAACTCCGACGGCACCCAGAACCCGCGCTACGTGCTGCAGTACCCGGTCACCGTCAACGCCTTCGGCGGGCACGCGGTCGCCGGCTCGGCCGCGCTGGCGCTCCAGACCAACGCCCCCGCGTACTACTCCGGGCACTTCTACTGCTCGGAGCTCGCCGGCCTCGACCAGAACGCGCTCGACAAGCTCGGCCGCCTGGTCCAGGGCGCGACCCTGTCGAGCGCCGGCTCCATCCTCCGCATCGCCTAAAACCCCGCCCCGCACACGCGCCGCGCCGCCACAGACCGCTGCCGAGGAAGTCATGCCCGACGTTTACAACCTGCCCGAGGCCTACGAGCTCAAGCTCATCGAGCCGGAACTCGTCCAGGCGCTCACCAAGGACGACCCGCTCCTCGACGAGACGAAGGGCCTGTGCAAGCTCGACACGATCGAGTCGTTCCGGCTGCTCTACGAGCAGGAGGACTCGCTCACAGGCTTGCAGCAGGTGCGCGGCCTTAACGGGGAGCCGGCCAAAGTCGATTCGCTCGGCGGCAACCAGTTCGAGATGGAGCCGGGGGTCTACGGCGAGTACATGGTGATCGACGAGGTCAACATGACCCTGCCGCGCCAGTACGGCACGCTCAACGACCTCGAGCCGCTCGACCAGCAGATCGGCAAGAAGCAGTTGCACCTTCTGATCCGGCGCCTAAACCGCATCCGCCTGATCATCTGGACGCTGTTCGTCACGGGGGTGCTGTACGTCCAGCGCAAGGACGGCAAGATCCTGCACTCCGACGCCTTCCCGATCCGGCAGTATTCGGCGCAGGTGCCGTGGTCGGACCACGCGAACTCGACGCCCTTCGCCGACATCCGCGCGCTCAAGCTCCTGTCGCTGGGGACGAGTACGAGCCTGGGCGCCGGCGCGGTGCTGTTCCTGAACGCCGTGCAGGTCAACCACTTGCTGTCCAACGTCAACCCCGCGGACCTCGGCCGCTACCGCGGGCCGGGCGGAGCGTCGGTCATCGACCTGACCGACGTGAACAAGCTGCTCAAGAACGAGGACCTGCCCCAGATCGTCCCCTACGAGGGGTGCTACCTCGAGGAGGGGACCGGCAACCCGATCCGCTACCTCCCGACCGGCCGCGGCGTGCTGGTGGGCGTGCGCACGACGGGCGCCCCGGTCGCGGAGTTCCTGTTCACGAAGAACGCGAACAACGTCGAGGCCGAGCTCTCGGGCGAGGGCGAGGAGGGCCAGTCCGGGCCCTACACGAAGGTCATCGACCTCCGCGCCATCACCGTGCCGCCCAAGGTCGAAGTCCACGACGGCTTCAACGGCGGCCTGGTGGTGTACTTCCCGAAGGCCATCGTCTCCCTGATCTGCTAGCCGCCGGCCCTCGCAGCCCCCCGCGCCCGCGCTTTCTGCGCGGGCGGTTGTTCTTCCACAGCACCCCGACCCGAGGCACTGATGGCCGACGAGACCAAGACCGACGAGACCAAGCCCGACGCCGCAAAGCCCGACGCCGCGCCCGCGCCCGCGCCGGAGAAGATCTGGGTCATCGATCGCCCGATCCTCGGCGTCGAGCACGCGCTCGGCGCGACCGTGCGGGACTCGGAGCTGCCCGAGAAGGCCGACCGCGCCTGGCTGCAGCGGCAGGGCGTGATCCGCGAGCCGGGCGCCCCGCGCATCCTGAACGAGGTGGTCACGATCACCGAGCAGGCGGCCGCGCCCGCGCCGGCCACCACCCCCGCGGCCGGCAGAAGGGTCCGCTAGCCAATGCCCCCCGTCACCCTGGCCCAGGTCAAGCGGGCGTTCGCGCCCGTGCTCTCGACGAGCCCCGAGCGACTCGAGCCGCGCTACGACGACGTGCTCGAGGGCGCGCTGGTCAAGGCGAACTCGGCCGTGGACGGCGCGCTGCTCGGCCGCGGCTACTCGGCGGCGCAGGCGCAGGCCTGGGACCGACGCGCGGAGTTCGTGACCGACCTGGCGGTGTTCTGGGCGCTGGCCACCGGCGGGCTGTTCGCCGACCTCGACCAGGCCGTACTCGACCGCTTCGACCGCCGCAAGGAGCTCGATCTTGCCGCGGTGCTCATCGGCGGTGCGCTGCAGGGGCCGCAGCCGGTCACCGACGGGGGGAGCCTCGGCGGGCTCGGCGGCGGGCGATTCGACACGACCGGCTACCGCATCACGATGGACACGGTGTTCTAGTGCCCGACGCGAGCGACAGCACCGACGCCCCGCTGGTCAACGAGCGAGTCCGCGCGGCCGTGGCCGAGGCCGTGCGCGCCCTGGCCCTGCCGGGGATCGCCGGCGTCTACGAGCAGTTCGGCCCCGAGTCGAGCCAGGCCACGCTGCCGTGCGTCCACGTCACCACCGACGGCCTCGCCGAGACCGAGGGGGCCAACGGCACCAACGAGCAGGACGAGGTCGGCTTCCCGGTTCGGCTCACCGTCGCGGCGGTCCTCGGCTCGCCGCCCGACCAGCGCCTGATCGACCGCTACGGCCGCTGGCGGCGCGCCCTCGACTGGGCGTTCCGGGGCCGGCCTCTGGAAGGCGTGCCGGAGTCGACCGTCTGCGAGGTCGAGGCCGAGCCGCCGGGCTCCGACCCGCGCGAGTACCAGCACTACGCCTCCTCAATCGTGGTGCGCTGCTACTGCCGCGTGCCGCGCCACACCCTGGTCTAGGAGCGCACCGTGCCCGGCCCCTACAACGCCGTCCTCCCGAAGTACCAGCGCCTCGCCGCCGGCCCCCTCAACGGCACCGGCGGCGGCAACGTCCGCTTTGGGTTCACCCGCTTCGACCCCGGCTGCACGACCGAGCTGTTCGACTCCACCGCGGGCAAGGCCGTCGGCACGCGCACCCACCTGCTCTCGGGGATGGTGAAGAACCTGCGCC
>CAXTPM010000019.1:0-3351 GCA_964245865.1 uncultured Fimbriiglobus sp.
ACAGGCTCGCCCCGATACTCGACGAAGTCCATAACAGGCTCTAGCCCTCCCCCTCCGAGGGGGGAGGGGACTGGAAGGCACGCCCACGGTGTCTACTCCGCCGCCACCCGCCGAATCTCGTGCTGCAAGTCGCCGCCGGTCACGTGCACGCCCCCGGCCTCGTCGATGTACACGTTCACCTCGCTGCGCACGCCGAACTCCGGCAGGTAGATGCCGGGTTCGATGCTGAAGCAGGTGCGCGGCATCACCCGGCGCTCCTCGCGCGTCTCCAAACTGTCCATGTGGCAGCCGTTGCCGTGCGTCTCGGTGCCGATGTTGTGCCCGGTGCGGTGCACAAAATAGTCGCCGTAGCCCGCGCGGTCGATCACGTCCCGCGCCGCCGCATCGACGTGCCAGCCTTGGAGCGCCTCGCCACTGGCGAACGCGCGCTTCACCCGGTCGATGGCCGCATCCCGTGCGGCGAACACGACCTTGGCCACCTCGTCTACCTTGGGCGGCGGCACGTCGCCGACGTACCCCACGCGGGTGAGGTCGCTGTACACCGCGCCGGGCTGGTCGAGCTTGGCCCACAGGTCGATCAAGACAAACGACCCGGCCTGCACCCGGCGGTCGGTGGCCGGCGTCGGCGAGTAGTGCGGGTCGCCGCCGTGCGAATCGACGCCGACGATGGGGGGGTGGTCGGTCACAAGGCCGTTGTCGGCGAAGTGCTTGAGGATGCGCGCCTGGACGGCTAGCTCGGTGGTGTGGCCGTCCCGGCTCACGGCGTCGGCGATGAAGTTCCACGCCACGCCGAACGCCGCGTCGGTGAGCTTCGCGGCTGCCTGGTGGCTCGCCCACTCCGCGTCGCCCCACGTCGCCTCGAACTCTTGCACCAAGTCGCCGGATGAGACGACCTTCGGGCCGAAGCTGCGGACGAGTTCGACGGTGCCGGCGTCCACGCGGCTGACATACGGGTTGCCGTTGTTGGGGCTGTACTCCATCGCAATGGTGCCGGCGCCGCCGACGAGTTGCTTCAGCCCCGCCTCGAACTCCTGCCAGCGGAAGTACGCGGTCTTCGACGCCCCCGGCAGGTGATCCAGCGCCGCTTCCTCGATCCGGTGGACCAGCTTGCGCGGCTCCCCCTGTTGAGGAATGAAGTACGCCCAGCGGCGACTGCGGTGCGCCCCGGCAGTGCCGGCGATGCGGGCGGCGAGGGTGTTCTGGCCCCGGAAGTCGTAGAGCAGCCAGCCGTCGAGCTGCTGCGAGGCGAGGGCGGATTGAATGCGCGCGAGGTCCACGAGGTCGCCCCGAATGGAAGTGGGTGGGATGCGGGCGATTGTAGCGAACGGCGCCGGCGGGGCAGGGGGCGACTCAAGTCTCCGCCGGCGAGTTCCGATACTAGCGGTTGTGCCGCCCGCGCCGCCCCTGGGGAACTGCTATGCGCGCCGCCGTCGTGATCGCCCTTATGTCCGCCGCCCCAGCCCTCGGGCAAGCCCCGAAGATGCCCGAGCGCGTGCCGGCGCCGCAGAAGCAGGCCGCACCGCAGAAGCCCGGCGAGCCGGCGCGCCTGCCCGCACCGCTCACCGCCGACGCCCAGGTCACGCAAGCCCCGGCTTCGAGTGCCGTCGGCGACCCCACGGTGAAACTCCCGCAGGCCGAGGCGCGCGCGCTGGTGGACCCCAAGGACATGACGCTCTACCGCCACCCGACCGACGGCTGGCAGGTGGTGCAGGGCCGCAACTTCACGCGGAACTTCGGCGCGAACATGCTCGCCGCCGAGGAGGCGCGCCGGGTGATGCGCGAGATGGGCGCTGCGCAGTGGGTCGGCATCGGCCCGGTGGGCCGGCCGACGCTGGAATACGGCCTCACCGCCGACGGCCACGCCGAGAGCCGATTGCCGCACCCGCGCTACGTGGTGGCGATCCAGGCCGGGAACTTGCGCGCCGAGCAGGTCAAGGGCGTGTGGGTGGCGCGCGACGACGCCAGCATCCTGGCCAACTTCGGCGCCAGCCGCGCCGACGCCGAGCAGGCCGTGGCGGCGGTGCGCCGCTACGGCTTCAACCGCGTCGGGTACGTCGGCTTCCCCACCCCCGAGATGAGCTACCTCTACTACGACCCGACTCCCACCGACCCGTCGGCGGGGCAGGCGACGAGCGCCCTGATGAAAGCGGCCGCGGAGCAGAACCTCACCCGCACCGGCGTGCCCATCCCCGGCGGCGACGGCTACGTGGGCGAGCGGGTCGTGATCGACCCCCGCAAGGCCGAGGTCCGCAAGGAGCGCGGCGAGTACGTGCTGGCCTGCGGCCCCGACGTGCTGGCGCGCTTCGCCACCAACGAGTGGGCGGCGCACGACGCGCTCAAGGTCGTGCGCGACGGGCGCTTCACCGAGTTCTGCAAGGTCGGCGGCGTGACGTTCTTCCTGGTGAACGGCAAAGCCCCCGGCCGCACCCCGTTCGGCTGCACCGCGGCGCAGTTCGACCCCGCGCGCCTGAGCGTGCTGCCGATGGAGGGCGCCTACGTGCTCACCGACGCGCGCGGGCGCCGCGTCGTCACCTGCCCCACCGCCGCCGACGCGCAGGCCGTGCTGAAACTCATCCAGGCCTACGAGTTCGACACGCTGTGCGGCACGAACCTCTCGCCGCGCACCAGCCTGCAGTTCTTCGTCCACGCGGGGCGGTGAGGCGAGCGCGGATCGCAAGGCACGGGCAAGCACAAGCGGGCGAAAGCTCGGCAACGGCCGTCGCCGGGCTTTCGGGCTTCAACCCATCTCGGGTCCGCCTGATCGCCCTCAGTCCGCGGCCGGCGAAGTCGCGCGGGCTGTCGCACGCCATCCAGTCGGCCTCGGTGGCGACCAGGGTCACGGGCGTCCCGCATTAAGGCTTGTCCAGCGGCTCGCCGACGGGAGCCTTGAGGTCGCGGAACACCAGGCGCGGCGTGCCGGGGACGTTCGCCACGAGCTGACCGCCCTGCCTATTAAACGGTGTCTCGGGGCCGTAGTCGCCGGCGACGTACACCCCGACGTCGGCCCCGGTGCGGTCCGCCGGGTCGCCGGCGAAAAAGTCGGCGGTCGGCTTAGCGTTGTCGAGGCTGGCCACGCCCAGCACGTTGAGGGCATCGACCACCCGCACGCGAGGCCCGCCGCCCTCGCCGGCGCCGAAGATCAGGCTCACTTTACGGTCGGTGCCGACGGTGCCCGCCGTGACGTTCACCCCGCCGCGCTGGCTCTGCTCGAAGGCAAAGAAGTCGGCCACCGGCGCGGCCCCCTCGGCCGGGGCCGTCGCGATGGCCCTGACGCTGGCCCACCGGCCGCCGCTCCGCCGCGCCGGCCCTGCGTTGCTCTGGGCCGTGGCTGGGTTCGGCATGGCGACGATC
>CAXTPM010000019.1:3361-3686 GCA_964245865.1 uncultured Fimbriiglobus sp.
CACCGGCGCGGCCCCCGCCCCAAGTTTCGTGCCGTCCCACACCGTCACGCGCGGCCCGCCGCCCGCGCCGGCGGCGGTCACGATGTCGTCGATCCCGTCGCCGGTTACGTCGGCGAGTGTGATCGTCGCGCCGCCTCGGAACGACTCGTCGGGGATGCCGAAGAAGTGCGCGACCTTCGCCGAGTCGGTCTCGCCGGCGGCGAGCTTCGCCCCGTCGTACACCGCCACCACCGCGGCGCCGCCCTGGCCCGCCGCCACGACGAGGTCGGCAACGGAGTCACCGGTGACATCGCCCACCACGAAGCTCACCGGCCCCGCGAAGTGC
>CAXTPM010000019.1:3696-4541 GCA_964245865.1 uncultured Fimbriiglobus sp.
GTCGGCGGTCGGCAGGCTGCCGGCCGGGGGCGCGGCGCCGAAGTCCGGCGGGTAGGTCGGGTCGGTCGGCGGCGTGAAGAACTCCGGGTCGGACACCACCGGCGGATCGACGGAAATCGGCGGGTCCACGACTACCACCGGCTCCGGCTCGGGGTCCGACGGCGTCGCGTTCGGGTCGAGGACCACCCGCACTACCCGCGCGGCCGACGTGCCGCCGGAGTGGACGGACAGCGGCGCGATGAGGATGCGATCCGAGCCGTCGATGGAGAACTGGTTGGCGGCGACGCCCGCGCTGACATCGGCGCCGTCGCCGCCGAGCACCCGGTTCAAGCCGGCGGCGAACCCCGAGCCGTCGGCGCGCACCAGCCCGACCGACTGGGCGCCCGACTTGCCGAGCTGCACCGCGACCTCGCCCGTACTGGTAAGCGCGAGGCCGTTGACGAAGGCGTAGCTGTTCGGGCCGGACGCGCCGAGGACGAACGTGCCGCCGGCGCCGAACGCCGCGTCGGGCACCCCGGCGGTGGTGAACTGGGCGAGGGCGGTCTGGGGGGCACCCCCTGGGGCCGGCTGGCCGGGGAACGACAGCGGGTTGGAGCGGTACGCAACCACTACCTCGCCGCCGGGGCGCAGCGCGACCCCGCCGAAGTTCACCGAGCGCCCGGCCTCGCCGGGGAGTTCCGCGAAGCCGCCGGCGCCGAACCCGGCGTCGAGCGCCCCGGCAGCTGTCAGCCGGCCCACCAGCGCGAGCGCCCGGTAGTCGCCGTTGCCGGGGCCGGTGCGGGTCCACTGGGTGCCGGTCACCACCGCCGAGCCATCGGGCGCGACCGCCGCCTGGTCGGCGACGA
>CAXTPM010000019.1:4551-19422 GCA_964245865.1 uncultured Fimbriiglobus sp.
AAGTACGAGGTGCCGACCGCGCCGGTGGTGCCGGCCCCGGCCGGGGCGGCGAGGGCGCTGACGCCGTTAATCCCGTAGGAGAGGTCGGCCGAGCCGTCGGCGTTCAAGCGGTAGGCGTAGGTGCCGGGGCCGGTGGCCGCGACCGCGACGATTCCGCTCCCGGTCAGCACGCGCAGCGCCGAGCCGGACCCGAAGCCGGCCTTGGCGTCTGGCCCGCCGAGCAGGCTGACGCCGCCAGCGCCGAACGCCGCGTCGAGCGCCCCCGCGGCGGTGACGCGCACGACTCCTACGCGCGGGGAGTCGCCGCCAACCGCGCCGAGGACCAGAACCCCGCCGTCGGGCAGCGCGGCGCTGGCGTAGGGGCTAAACGACGCGCCGCCGGGGAGCGCCACGGTCGCCACGCCGTCGCCGTCGAAGGTGGGGTCGAGTTCGCCGGACTCGGTGAGCCGCGCCAGAAACAGGCTGCGGCCGTAGGGCACGCCGGGGTCCGCGTCGGTGCCGACCGCCAACAGCTTGCCGTCGGGGAGGAACTCGATCTCGCTCAGACTGACGCGCGGCGGGGCGTAGAACGCGCCGGCGGTCTGGGCGACCACGCCCGCGCCGAACGCCGGGTCCGGCACGAACGCCGCGGGCACGTCGCGCGCTTCGAGGGCTAGGCAACTCAGTTTGGCGGCGCGAGGGCGCATGGCGACTCCGGTGCGGGCGTTCGGCGGTCGGACTGGTTGTCAGACGACCACCCGTGCCGATCTTAACGCGCCGGCCGCGGCCGGGCAATGGCGACGCCGGGGGCCGGGCGGGGTCACACGGAGTCTCCGGGCGCCCGCGCCCACTCCAGCGCCCAGCAGCCGCGCACATGCACCCCGACGCCGCGCAGGTGGCCCAACAAGTCCGCCGAGTCGCACCCGGCCTCCTCGAGCGCGTCGGCCAGGACCGGCAGCAGCGAGAAGTCGGCCGAGGCGAACGCGGCGCGGGCAAGGCCGATGGCGTCCGGCGAGAGCCACGCCGGGTCGAGTGCGGCGGGGCGGAACGGGTCGCCGGCCGCGCAGCGGAACTGGGCGGAGAACGCGCGGCCGATCTCCCGCCGGGCGTCCGCCTCCGCCGCGGCAATGGCCACCTCGTGGGCCTGCTGCGCGGCCAGGAGCGCCGCTTCGGTCGCCCGCCGATTCGCGGCTGAGCGACCCCGGTGAGTCGTCGTGAAGTCAAGTCCCGCTGGGCGTGTGGCACGGACTGTCTCGACCGCGTCGGCAATCGCCGCCTCCGCCGCACACGCCGCCCCAAGCGCGAAGTCCTCAGTATGAATTGCACTCGCGCACCGATCCGCCTGCACGAACCGTCCCTCGGTGTACCGTGCCGGGTAATACGAAACATCGAAATTATGCCACGGGTCGGCCGGCGGCGCGACCTCGGCGAGCGCGGCGACGAACAGGTCGAACACCCGCCGGTAGGACAACTGCATGAGGGGCCGCACGCGCCCGCCCCACTCGACGGCCAGCCAGCGGAAGCGCGCCGGCGGCACCCGGCCGCGCGCGAACGCGGCAAGGTCGCGCGGCGACTCGCACGCCAGCCACTCGGACTCGGTCACGGCCGGCCCCTCACTCGGCCAGCAGGATGCCCGCCACCGCCGCGTTAATCAGCGTCGCCAGGAAGCCGCCGAACAGCGCCCGCGGCCCCAGTCGGGCGAGCTTCCCGCGCAGGACCGACTGCTCGGCGTCGGTGCGCGGCAAGCTGCCGATGCCGCCGATCTGGATGCCGATGCTGCTAATGTTGGCGAACCCCGTGAGGGCATATGTGGTGAGAACGTAGCTGCGGGCGCTCATGCCGCCGTCGGTACCGGGCTTGTAGTTCGCAGTCATCGCCTCGTAGGCCAGGAACTCGTTGCCGACGAGCTTGATGCCCAATAGCTCCGCGACCTTCGGCACGTCGGCTGAGTCAACGCCCATGAGAGCCGCAGCCGGGGCGAAGAGCGCGGCGAAGATCGCGCGCAGGCTCAGCCCGGCGAGGCTCTCGTGGACGCGGCCGAGTTGCCCTAGGAAGAAGTCGGTCATGACGATGAGCGCCCCGAACGCGAGCAGCATGGCGATGATGTTGATCGCCAGGCGCATCCCCGAACTCGCCCCCGCCGCCGCCGCGTCGATGACGCTCGAGTAGGTGGTCTCATTGACGGTCGTGAAGTTCCCGCGCGTCACGGGTTCCTCGGTCTCGGGCATCAGGATTTTAGCGATGTAGATCGCGCACGGCGCGGCCATGATGCTGGTGGTGAGGATCGCCACCGGGTCGGCACCCCGCGAGATGTAGATCGCCATCACCCCGCCGGCGATGTGGGCCATGCCGCTGGTCATGATCGTCATGAGTTCCGAGCGCGTCATCCGGCTGACGTAAGGCGCGATCACGAGCGGCGCCTCAGTCTGGCCGATGAACACGTTCGCCACGACCGAGAGGGTTTCTGCGCCGCTCACCCCGCGCCGGCCCATGAGGAACCCAACGCCGCGCGCGAACTGGCGCACTACGAATTGCAGCACGCCGAGGTGGAACAGCACTGCGGAAAGGCTGGCCACGAAGATCACCGTCGGCACGATGATGAGCGCCAGCGGCGGGATTTTGGCGGGGCCGAACAGGGTGTCGGTGCTCGGCTTGGTGAACTCCAGCAACTGCTTGATGAAGTCGCCGACGCCCGCGAACGCGCGGTACACCGGCGGGATTTGCGTGATGGCGAGCGCGAGACTCACCTGGAGCGCGAACCCGGCGGCGACCACGCGCCAGTTGACCGCCCGCACCGTCGCCGACGCGGCCACCGCGAGTGTGAGGAAGCCGACTAGCCCGAGGCCGGAGCGCACGCGCGGCGCGAGCGAGTCGCCGCCGAAGGTGGCCAGGGCGGCGAGGCCGATCACCACGGCGAACAGCGCCGCGCGCCACGGCCAGGGCGTCGGGGCGAACGGCGGGGCGGTGGGCGCGGTCGGCGTCTCGGGCGGGGTCATGCGGGGTTTCGCGTGCGGCGTGGGGTGGGTCGGGCGTCCCCGTCAGCATACTCAGCGCGCCGGCGAGCGGCCCAGCCACCGCAGCCCGCCGAGCACCAAGGCGTCGCCGAGCAGGTGGAACGGCAGCACCCACAGCGGATGCGGCGCCTCGACCAGCCCCGACTCGGCGAAGCTCTCGCGCACCGCCGGCGTCTGCGTGGCGGCGAACTGCGCGGCGAGCGCGCCCCACTGCTTGAGCGTGTACAGCAGACCCAGTAGGTGCGTGACGGCGAAGAACGCGAACGCGACGCCGAGGAGTTGCAGGGCGCGCCGGTCGTCGCGTAGCCGGGGCAGGGCGACCACCAGCGCGAGGACGCCGGCGCAGACGACGAGGTACGTCGTCCACGCGGCTTGCAGCATCTCCCAGCGGCGGGTGACGGCATTTAGGAGGGCGTCGTCGGACATGGGCGGGGGTTCCTGGGTGGGCGAAGCGAAGAGACCTCACCCCCCGTCCCCCTCTCCCTTTGACGGGAGAGGGGGTGAGCGTGCGGGCAGGCATCATGTACTTGGCAGGCTCACGGAAGCGGCCGGTCTAGTAGGCTTCTCCCCCTCTCCTTTTGGGAGAGGGGGGCCGGGGGGGGAGGTTGCTGCGGCTGTTCGTTCTTACCATACCAACCCCGCTGTAATCCGCCCCCCGCCCGCGGCGACAACTGAGTATGCCGGACTGGGGCGCGATCGTCGAGGCCCACGGCGAACTCGCCTGGCGCGTGGCGTACCGCATCGTCGGGCACGACGCCGACGCGGCCGACTGCGTGCAGCGCGCGTTCGTCGCGGCGGTGGCACTCGAGCGCCGTGAGGGCGTGCGCGACTGGCCGGCGGCGATCACGCGCCTCGCCACCGCCCGCGCCCTCGACTGCCTGCGCAGCCGCAAGCGCCGGCCCGTGCCCGAGGTCGTGGCCGAGCCGCCGGGGCGCGAGCGCGACCCGCTCCAACTCGCCGAGGCCGGCGAGTTGGCCGACGCCCTGCGGCTCGCGCTCGCCAGGATCGACCCCGCGCAGGCCGAGGCGTTCTGCCTCACGGCGTTGGAGGGGATGTCAACCCAGGAGGCCGGCGCCTCCCTTGGGCGCACGGCCAACCACGTGGCGGTGCTGGCCCACCGGGCGCGGCTGGCGCTGCGGGGCAGGCTGAAGGCGTTCGACCCGGCCCGAGGAGACGCACCGTGACCGACCCGCCGGACTTCCTCACCCGCGCGCTCGGTGCGTTCGGCCCCGCCCCGCCGGTGCCGGCCGCGCTGCCCGCGCGGGTGACGGCGGCAATGCAACTGGAAGATGCCCGACTGACCCGAGTCTCACGGAGGAACCGAGCGATGCGTCGAGTAAGTTTGGTGGCCGCAGCGGCGTTCGTATGCGGCGCGGCGGCGCTACTTTGGCCCGGCGACAGCGCCGCGCAGCAGGCGGTGGCAAAGGCCGCGCAGAAGATGCGCGAGGCCAAAGGTGTCAAGGCGGTGACCCGCACGACGATTCAGGGCCACGAGGAACCGGCCGTCACCCGCTACGCCGTCGCAAGTAAGGAGCGAATCGAAAGCAAAAACACCGTTACGATCACCGACGCCGCCGTTGGTGTCAAACTCGAACTCGACTCCGGGGCGAAAACCGCGAAGCGCTCGTTGCTCGCATCGGCCGATATCGAGAAGTTTCGCCGGGAGGAGGCGCGGTTGCAAGTCACGGACCTGTTCGGCGAATACAAAAAGGAGTACGGCGCCGACCTCGTCGCCGGCCCGGACGAGGTTATCGACGGCCGCAAGGCGAAGGTGTTCTCGCTGCGCGGCGACATGGGGTTGCGCAGCAAATTGTTCATCGACGCCGAAACTGAGGTTCTGCTCCGGATAGTGGAGTCACACCGCAACTCAGTCGAACAGATTGACCTCACCCTTCTAGACGCCGACCCCGACCCGAAACTGTTCGACCTCGCGGTGCCGCCGGAGTACACGCTGCTCGACCCGGCCGCGAAGCCGAAGCCCGTGGCCGACGAGTATTACGCGCACTCGATGCAGCGGCTCCTGCGGATTCAGTCGCTGCGGCTGACGGCGGTGTGGGACGACAACCGTGGCCCGGATACGAGGACCGCGCCGCGCGTCCATCACCAGACCCTTACCCTCTCCGGGCCGGTCAGCCGGCTCGACCTGCCGTCGCTGCCGGGGATGCCGGGGCTGAAACTCGGCGGCGAGACTATCGAGCAGACGTACCTGTCCGACTCGTCGGTCAAGCCCGAGCGGCTGCTGTACGTCAACCACGTCACCCGGCGCGCGTGGCCGAAGGCGACGCTCGTGCTGCCCTACGTTGACCTGCGCAAGTACCTCACGGACCTCGCGGCCGCTCCGGGCCAGCCGGTCGGCATGGACCGCGTGGGGGGGGCGGCGTGCGACGTGTACAGCCTGGCCGACACCGGCACGCTGGTCTGGGTGTCGCGCGAAACCGAGTTACCGGCCCGCATCAGCATTCGAGAGAAGGAACACCTCGTGGCGGTGCTGGAGCGCTTCGACTACGCCCCGGCGATCGACCCCGCGCTGCTCGACTTCGCCCCGCCGGCGGGGTACGACGTGGTGAACCGCTAGGGCTAGCCCGGCGACTGAGTACCGGGGAAGCGCACGCGCGCACCCGCACCTCGCCGGGCCTCACCTCGTACCATAGGGTGGCCCGGCGCGTCACCCAGACGCGCATCCTTTCGCCGCGACTCTCCCCGACATCCTCGGGGGTGAGGCCGAGCGTCTGCCCCGCGCGCTCCAGGGCGTCGCCGGGTTCGCGCTGGCGCTCGAGGTCGAGGTTCTCGTAAACCGCGAGGATTTCCGCCGAGGCGTGGGGCGTCCAGATCACCCGCACTTCGTGGCCCCGCGCAGCCGGGCCAGTAGCTCCTCGGTCGTCACCCACTCGGCCCCGGCGGCGAGTTCGCGCAACTCCTCGGCCGTGGGTTCCGGCCCGTCCCCGGTCGCGCGCCCGACCCGCCGGCCGGCTGAATCGACTAGTTCTACCGGCCCGCCGGCGATGAGGATTTGCTCGCGCTGCTCGTCGCTGATGACAACACTCGGCATCGCCCGGCCCCCTGGCAGTAGTGGGAACACCCGCCCCACTTGATTCTAGCGCGGCGTGCCGCGCGTGCGCACGGAGGTGATGACGACCCCGGCCGCAGTCACGACGAAGTAGACGCCCAGGGGCGGGGCGTACCAGAAGCGCAGGTGCCGCCCCTTGGCGTCCCGGCCGCGCTCCTCGCCGCAGTCGAGGGGGTCGGACGCCAGGGCGCGCTCGACGCGCTCCACCGTGTCGGCGAGGGCGCGTTGCTCCGTCACGCTCAGGCGGGCGTAGATGCGCGCGAACTGCTCGCGCGCCTCGTAGTCCCAGTTCGGCATCACCGGCCGGCCCTCTGGCGGGCGTAGGCCAGCACCTCGGCGGTAGTGTAGCGCGGGCCGGGGCGGTCGAGCCGGGCGAGCATGTCGGCGACCTCCTCGGCCGTCGGGTGCGGGAAGTCCGGCGGGACGGCCACCTCGGCGCGGCCCACGACCGCCCCGTCGCCGTCCACCAGGTCCACCGGCCCGCCGGCGCTGAGGATCTGCTCGCGCTGCTCGTCGCTGATGACAACACTCGGCATCGCCCTGCCCCCTAATCTCGTTCGTGCATCGCCCCAGTCGATTCTAGCCCGGCGTGCCGCGCGTGCGCACCGAGGCGATCTCGACCCCCGCCGCGCTCACCGCGTAGTAGATGCACAAGGGTGGGGCGTAGCGGAAGCGGGAGAGCCGGCCGAACTCGTCCCACCCCCGATCCTCGCCGTGCTCGAAGGGGTCTGTGGCCATCTCGCGCTCGACGCCCTGCTCGATGAGGGTGAGCCGGGCGTCGATGTCGGCGAACTCGTCGAGCGCTTCGGGCGTCCAGGTCGGCTTCATTGGCCCGCCCTCTCGCGGGCGGCGACCAGAACCTCGGCGGTCGTGTGCCGGCCGCGCCGGGCCATGACCTGTCGCGCCTCCTCGACCGACAGCCCCATCTCCTCGGCCAGGCTCTCCCAGTGGACCGGCCCGGCGGCGCGGCCGGCCGCCTCGGCGCGCCCCACCACCCGGCCCCGTGCGTCCACCAGGTCCACCGGCTCGCCGACCAACAGCAGCCGGTCGCGCATCCCGTCGCTGATTACTAGCTGCGTCATCGCAAGCCCCCGTGACGGTGCGAGTCGAACGCCCCCAACTCGTCTACCGCCCCGGCCGCACGACGACCGAGGCGACCTCCACGCCCTGCGCGCTGACGAAGAACCACACACTGAGGGGCGGCTGACACCAGAAGCGCAGTTGCACGCCGGGGCCGACCGGGTCGCGGGATTCGCCTAAGTCGAGCGGGCGGGCGGCGAGTTCCCGCACCACGCGCTCCACCGTGTCGGCCAACGCGCGCTGCTCGAGGAGGGGCAGCGCCACGTAGCCCTCGGCGAGTTGGTCGAGCGCCTCGGGTCGCCAGACGACGGTCATTGCCCCGCCCTCCGGCGGCACTCGGCCAGGACTTCCTCGGTGGTGTAACGGGTCGGGTCGGGGTTGTTGTAAATCGCCATCAACTCCTCGTGGGTCGGCTCGCGGAACCCGCCGACGTATAGTGGGGCAAGCTCGAACATCCCGACGGACTTGCCGCTGGCGTCCACTACCTCGACGGCCTCGGCCACACCCGAACCCATCAGCCGGTCGCGCAACTCGTCGCTGACTACCACTCGCGTCATCGCAAGCCCTCCCCAGAAGCGGTCGCCGAATGCCCATCCGCAGTTTACCCGCCGCCCCGCGCGGCCGCAACGACGACCGACTCCGTAGCATGACCCCGCCACGCCCCACCGAGTCCCGGACGCCGCCATGCTCGCGCTCGCCCTCACCTTGCTCGCCGCGCCGCCCTCCGGAGGCGCCGACGCCTACACCTTCGCCAAGCCCGACGAGGTGCGCGTCCGCCACGCCGAGATGACGCTGCGCGTCGATTTCGAGCGCAAGCAGATCGCCGGCGACGTGACCTGGACCGTCGAGCGCTCGAGGCCCGACGCGCCGCTGATTCTGGACACGCGCGATGTCGAGGTCGTCGCCGTCACGGCGGGGGGCGTCAAACTCGACTACCAGTTGGGCAAGACCGACCCCGTGCGCGGCGAGTCGCTCACCGTCGCCCTGCCGGCCGGGGCCGAGCGCGTGACGGTGGCCTACCGCACCCGCCCCGGCGCGTCGGCGCTCCAGTGGCTCACGCCGGCCCAGACAGCGGGGAAGCGCAAGCCGTTCCTGTTCACCCAGTCGCAGGCGATCGACGCGCGCAGTTGGCTACCGTGCCAAGATACGCCGGGCGTGCGCTTCACCTTCGAGGCGACCGTCTACGCCCCCACGACGGCGGTGATGGCGGCGGAAAAGTTACCCGACGCCCCGGCCGGCGCGGTGCGCTACCGGATGGACAAGCCGGTCCCGAGCTACCTCGTCGCGCTCGCGGCCGGCGACCTCGGCTTCGCCCCACTCGGGCCGCGCACGGGGGTCTACGCCGAGCCTGCCGTCTTGGCCCGCGCCAAGGCCGAGTTCGCCGACCTCGAAGACATGCTCGGCGCCGCCGAGAAGTTGGTCGGGCCGTACCAGTGGGGCCGCTACGACGTGCTGGTGCTGCCGCCGAGCTTCCCGTTCGGGGGCATGGAGAACCCGCGCCTCACCTTCGCCTCGCCCACGGTACTCGCCGGGGACAAGTCGCTGGTGTCGGTGCTCGCGCACGAACTCGCGCACTCGTGGAGCGGCAACTGGGTCTCGAACGCCACCTGGGGCGACTTCTGGCTCAACGAGGGGTTCACGGTCTACCTGGAGCGCCGCATCGTCGAGGCCGTCTACGGGCCGAAGCGCGCCGAGATCGAGGCGACCCTCGGCGAGCGCGGGCTGCGGCGCGAGCTGGCCGAGATGCCGCCGGCGGATCAAGTGCTGGCCATCGACCTCGCCGGCCGGCCCCCCGTCGATGGCCTCACGGGCGTGCCCTACGAGAAGGGGGCGCTGTTCCTCACGCGCCTGGAACGGCTCTACGGGCGCCCGGCGTTCGACCGCTTCCTGCTCGGTTACTTCAAGCACTTCGCGCTGAAGTCGATCACCACCGCGACGTTCGAGGCGTACCTGAGTGAGAACCTGCTGACGACGCGCCCCGAGCTAATCGCCGAGGCGGACGTGGCGGCGTGGCTGCACGCGCCAGGGTTGCCGAAGGGCGCCCCGAAGCCGCGCGCGGCTTCGCTCGCGGTGGCCGAGCAACTCGCGCCGAAGTTCGCCAAGGGCGATGTCGCCGCCGAGGCGCTCAAGGCCGCCGCGTGGCCGGTGCCGGAGTGGCTGACGTTCCTGCAGGCACTCCCCAAGGGAATCGGCGCCGGCAAGTTGGCCGAACTCGACGCCACCTATCACTTGAGTGAGTCCGGCAACGCCGAGATCGTGTTCGCCTGGCTCGACCTCGCCGTGCGCGAGGGCTACGCCGCGGCCGACGCGCGCCTGGAGAGCTTCCTACTCGAACAGGGCCGGCGGCGGCTCGTCAAGCCGCTGTACGAGGCGCTCGCCGCCACCCCGGCCGGGCGGTCGCGCGCCGAAGCGATCTACGCCAAAGCGCGCGAGACGTACCACCCCGCGACTGTGGAAGCGATCGACCGCGTCCTGCGCAAGTGACTCGCCGCAACGACTCGCGCCCGCGCCGCTACAATCCGAGGTCCACCCGCTGGACTTCCGCGAACCCTCTCCCCCACCCCGCACCGGGGGCGCGCCCCATGCTGCCGCGATTCGTCCTCGCCCTGGCTCTGGCCGGCGCCGCCGAACCGCCCCGCTGAAGGTGCTGTTCCTCGGCGACTCCGGCTACCACAAGCCGGCCTAGCGCTGCTCGAAGTCCGGGCCGAGGGCGGGCGGCAAGAGCCGTGGACGTGGGCGCGCACGCAGGGCAAGGGGCGCGTATTCTACACCGCCTGAGGCCACGACGAACGGACGCAGGGCCAGCCGGGGTTCCAGCAACTCATCGTACGCGGCGCACGCTGGGCGGCGGGGCAAGGCCCGGCCTCGGTCGCGGCCACCGACCCGTTCGCCCGGCCGTTCCCCGCGATCGAGGCCGCGCCGAAGCGGACTGCTGTCAAGCCGTTCGAGTACGACGAGGTCGGGAACGAGATTCCGAACGACACCCCGAGCCGCAAGCCGGGCGCGCCGGTCGGCACGCTGATCACGATGCAGCGGCCGCTGCTGCCCGAGGTGTTCCGGGCCGGGACGTTCGTCACCGAAAAGGAACTCGGCGGCAAGCCGATCTGCATGACCTGGGACGAGCGCGGGCGGCTGTGGGCGTCGATCACCGTGGACTGCCCCAACGAACTCAAACCGCGCGGCCAGGGCCGCGCCCGCATCGTCTGCTGCGTCGATGCCGACGGTGACGGCCGGGCTGACACGGGGACGACATTTGCGGGCGACCCGAGCATACCGACGCGCATCCTGTGCGCGGGGCGAGCCGGTCGTGTTCGACAGAACCCAGACGTTTACGAGGCCGCGCGAGGCTGGGCGCCGTCGCCGGTGCTGGGCGGCATCGCGGGCGGCCCGAAGTTCCACGCGAGTAACGACAAGTTCCGGCCGGTCGATCACCACGGCGCCGCCACCGCCGCGGCCGGCGACACCTTTTACACCGCCCGCGCCGACCCGCCGGAGTATTGAAACCGCACCGCGCTCGTCTGCGAGCCGACGGGGCATCTGGTAGGGACGTTCGTGATTACCCGCGGCGACCGCGGCGCGCTGCCGGCGCTGTACGAATTCGTCCGGGGCGAGTCCGTTGATGCGAGGAGGCTGAACCCCGCCGCGATCCGCGCCCTGTGGACAAGCCCCGGCCTCGGGGCGCCCGACGGCAACGCGGCCGCGGCGACCGAAGTCGCGGTGGCCGCGCTCAAGCACCCCTCGGGCGGCGTGCGCCGGAACGCAGTGCAGGTGCTGCCGCGCGCCCCGGCCTCGCTCGCGGCGATCCTCGCGGCCAAGTTGACCGCCGACCCCGACCCGCAGGCGCGGCTCTCCGACGCCGGGATCGCGGCGGCGACCAAGAACGCCGACGCGATGCTCGCCGCGCTGGGGAGTGCCGAGAAGCCCTCGCCCGCGTTCCTCACCGCTGTCGGGGTCGTGGCCGAGCACTACGCGCGGCGGGCTGACACCGTCGGGGCGGTCGTGCGCGGGCTGGTGGAGGGCTGGCCGGCCAAGGCGCTGCCCAAAGTCGATGCCGCATTCGACGCCGCGCTAGTGCGCGCCGCCGAGCGGCTGCCGGCCGCGCGGCGCGGCGCGCTGGTGCGCCTGGCGACCACCTGGCAGAGCCGGACGCTGGCGAAGTTGGGGGCCGAAACCGCCGCCGCGCTGCTCGCCAAAGTCAAGGACGCTTTGGCGGGCGCCGCCGAGCGCTCGGGGGCCGCGGCGGAACTGCTGGGCTACCGCCCGGCGGACCCGGCCACGGTCGGAGCGATCCTGGCCGAAGTCACGCCGCAGGCGTCGCCCGACCTCGCGGCCGGGCTGGTCCGCTCGCTCCGCGCCGCCGAGGCGCCCCGGACCCCGGACCTAATTTTGAGCCGGCTGCCGAGCTTCACGCCCGACACCAGGTCTGCTGCTCTTGCGGTCCTGCTCGCCCGGCCGGAAGGGACGGCCAAGCTACTCGCGGCGCTCGACAAGGGCGCGGTCCAGGTCTCGGACTTCGCCCTGGACCAAAAGCAGGCGCTGGCCGAGCACCCCGACCGGGCGACGCGCGCGGCGGCGCTGGCGGTGCTGAAGCGCGGCGGCGCGCTGCCGAGCGCCGACCGCCAGAAGGTCATCGACGGGTACGCCGCCGCGGCCACGACCAAGGGGGACGCGCTGGCCAGCAAGAAGGCGTTCACCGAGCAGTCCGCGAAGTGCCACAAGCACGGCGGCGAGGGCGCGGAGATCGGCCCGGACCTGACCGGCATGGCCGAGCACCCTCGGGAAGAGTTGCTGGTGCATATTCTGGACCCCAACCGCAGCGCGGAGGGGAACTTCCGCGTCTACCAGGTCTCGCGCGAGGACGGCCGCGTGGTGCGGGGGATGCTCGCCGCCGAGTCCAAGACGGCCGTCGAAATCCTGGACGCGGAGGGGAAGCGGCACTCGATTTTGCGCTCGGACACCGAGTCGCTGGTCGGGACGCTGGAGTCGCCGGAGTAGGGCGGGCGCTCGGTTTGTTCTTCCGAGCGGGGGGCGTCAGCCCCCGCTCGGAAGATGAATTCCCCTCGATCGGCGAGATTCGTAAACCAACCCCGCGTCCCAACTCAACCCCTCCCTGGGCGACCTATGAAACTCTTGCTTCCCCTCTTACTCGCCGCGTGCGCCCTCGCGGCCCAGCCCCGCCCGGCTGCGCCGGCCGTGGGGCTGTTCGAGCGCTCCGCCGATGTCGGCGCCGTCAAGCGCCCCGGCCGCGCGAAGTTCGACGCGGCGAAGGGCACCTACGCCGTCACCGGCGGCGGCGAGAACATGTGGCGCGCCGCCGACGCCTTCCACTACGCCTGGAAGTCGTGGACGGGCGACGTGGCGGTCGCGGCCGACATCCGCTTCCCGTCCGCCGGGTCCGACCCGCACCGCAAGGCGTGCCTCATCATCCGCCAGTCGCTCGACCCCGACTCGGCGTATGTGGATGTGGCGGTCCACGGCGACGGGCTGACCTCGCTGCAGTTCCGCGACGCCAAGGGGGCGATGACTCATGAAGTCCAGTGTAATGTGACTAACCCGACGCGCGTGCGGCTGGTGCGCGCCGGCGACTACGCCCGGCTCGACGTGGCCGGGGCCGACGGGGTGCTGCGCTTCAGCGGCTGTGCGGTGCGGGTGCGCTTCGAGGGGCCGGTGCTGGTCGGACTGGGGGTATGCGCGCACAACAACGAGGCGTCCGAAACCGCGACCTTCGCCAACGTCGAGTTGGCCGCGCCCCCCGCCCCGGCCGGAAAGCCGACGCTGTACAGCACCCTCGAGACGCAAGTCCTCGCCTCGACGGATCGCCGGGTGGTGCTGGCCGTCCCCGCCCGCATCGAGGCGCCGAACTGGCTGCGCGACGGCAAGACGCTGGTGTACAACGCCGGGGGCCGGCTCTACCGCGTCCCGGCAACTGGCGGCGTGCCCGAGGCCATCGACACCGGGTTCGCCGTGCGCTGCAACAACGACCACGGCGTCTCGCCCGACGGCACCCGGCTTGTGATTAGCGACCAGTCGCAGCCCGACCGCAAGTCGCGCGTCTACACCCTCCCCGTCGGCGGCGGCACTCCCGCACTCGTCACCGAAAACGCCCCGTCGTACTGGCACGGCTGGTCGCCCGACGGCAAGACGCTGGCGTACTGTGGTGAGCGCGGCGGCGAGTTCGACATCTACACCGCCCCGGCCACTGGTGGCCCCGAGACGCGCCTGACCACCGCGAAGGGGCTGGACGACGGCCCGGAATACTCCCCCGACGGCCTCCACATTTACTTCAACTCCGACCGCACCGGCCGGATGCAACTGTGGCGCATGAAGCCCGACGGCAACGAGCAACAGCAGCTCACCGACGACGAGTTCAACAACTGGTTCCCGCACCCCTCCCCCGACGGCCGAACGCTGGTGTTCGTCAGCTTCGCGGGGGATGTCAAGGGCCACCCGGCCGACAAGGACGTGACCCTGCGGCGCCTGAATCTCGCCGATGGCAAGGTTGATGTGCTCGGGAGTTTCCTCGGCGGGCAGGGGACCGCGAACGTGCCGTGCTTCGCGCCCGACGGGAAGCGGATTGCGTTCGTGACGTACCAACTCGTGCCGTAACCAGCCGCAGGCTGTCACGGGGCCAGGAGCAGGACGAGTAGAGGGATGACGAAGCCGATGAGGATGACCACCCCGGCGACCTTCCAGTACCGCCGCCACCAGGCCGCTCGCCCCGCCGCCTCGGCCGCGAGGCGCGCCGCCCGCAGGGCCGGGGCCGCGCGCCGGTCGGCGGCGAACGCCGCGAAGCTCGGCCACTCCGGCTCGACCGCGTGCGTCTCGTGGCTCAGGCAGGGGACCGGGTTACCCTCCGCTTCCAGGTCGAGCAGCCACAGGTCGCCCGCGCCGCTGTCCCCGATGGCGACGTACCGGGGCAGCAGCTCTGGCCCGTGATAATCGCCGCCGTCCAGCGGGCACTGAGTCGAGTTGATGACCGATTCGGGGTCGCCGAACAGCCAGTCGTCCCCGCCGCCCGCTTGGGCCGTGTGCTCCTGGGTGGACCGGCGGTACGCCTCGGGGAGTCGCACCCCGAGCGCTGCCTCGATTGCGTCGAGCTGCTCGTCCGTCACGGCCCGGCCCCTCCGGTGTAGATTGGTCTATTTTGGCGCTCTGCCCCGGCCCGCTTCCCGGTCACTTTCCCTTTTTCGCCGCCCGCACCTCCAGCCCGGCGACCGCCCGCTTCAACTGCCCCTCCCCGGCGGCGCCCGGCGGCAGCGCCCCGGCCCGCAGCGCCGGCAGGAGTTTGTCCCACACGGCGTTCAACTCGGCCTGCATGTCGGCGCCCCCCCCCCGCCGTCTTCGGGGATGAGTCGCTTGCCGGCCCAGATGCCCTTTTGCAGATACAGTTGGCCGAGCTTGGCGATGTCCTCGGTGCGGAGCTTCAGCCCGCTGCCGCCGACGAAGTTCCCCTCGGGGCTGGTCTCCCACTCGGCCGGGGCGTCGGCGGGGAAGGACTTCAGCACGGGGTCATCCAGGCTCAGTTTTCCCTCGGCGATTGCCAGGCCGACGGCGGTGGCGTTGAAGCTCTTGCTGACCGAGAACAGCGCGTGCGGCTTGTCCGCCGCCTCGGGCTTCCACCATCCTCGGCGACGACGCGGCCGTGCCGGACGACTATGACGCTGTGCATGGTGGGGACGGTGCTGCTGTTCTCCATCGCGCTCATCGCGGTGTTCAGCACGATCCCGGACG
>CAXTPM010000020.1:0-8506 GCA_964245865.1 uncultured Fimbriiglobus sp.
GTTGCCGGCGATGCTGCTGTCGATGAGCTTGTTGTGCGCGTGGCCGACTAGCACCGTCCCGCCCGGCCCGGCCAGGCGCCGCAGGCTTCGGGCGACCGCAGTCTTGTCGCGGAAGAAATAGAAGGCGTCGTGGCAGAGCGCTACCGCCGGGCCGTCGAAGCTCAGCGGCGCGTCGGCCGCGTCGGCGCAAATCAGCGTGGCCGAGGGAGCCACGAACGTGCGGGCCAGCCAGAGCTTGGCGAACACCAGATCGACCCCGACGCACTCGAACTGGCGGTGCCCGAGGTCGCGCAGGAAGTGCCCGACGCCGCAAGCGAGTTCGACCACCGGCACCCCCGGCGCGAGTCCCCTGGAGAGCAGAGCTAGCCCCGAGAGGTACGTCGGCACACTCGGCCGGTGCGCGAAGTAGTCGGCCACTGGGCCGAAGTTCAACTCGCGCATGGCGGCCCGGAACCCCGCCGCGCGGCCCAACTTAGCCAGTCGCCGCGTGACTTCGAGTGTCGGCGGCGGCAGCGGGGCGAACGGGTCTTGGTCGCGCAAGAGGATCGCGGTGGCTTCGAGTTCGTCCCCGGCGTCGAGCGCCTGGAGGGCGGCATGAGCATTCTCCGGGTAGCCGGCGCGCAGGTACGGCACGCCGCAGACGACCGGGTAGCGCACGCCCTCGCAACAAAGCGAATGCGGCGTGTCGTCGGACAACTCATGACCACTTGCGGGGTCTAGGAACGCGTGGGGGGTCCTCACGGCACCCCCGCTGCGGTGAGTACCTCGTTCTGGAACACCCGCAAGGGGCCGGGGTGCACTAGCTCCAGATCGCCCAATGCTTGCTCGACCCGGAAGCGGCTCACGCGGTCGTAGTGGACCATCTCTAGCACGCGGTCCAGCACGTCGGCCGCGTGGAACGCCTTCGCGGCCGGGCTATCGGGGGCCGGCAGCAATTCGCGCGCGTCAATCACGGCGGCCCGCAGCGGTGGCGGCAGTTGGCTCAGTGCTTGCTCGGTGAAGCGCTCCATGATGGGAGCGAGGTGCGCGCCCAGGAGTTCCTCCCCGGCGAACCCCGCGTCGGGCAGATACGCATTGTGCAGGTGGTGGCTCAGTCCGGCGAGGAACGCCCGGCCGTGCTCGGCGTCGCCCGCCCACGGGCCGAGCAGCACCGCGATGACGGCCACCGAATAGCAGTGGTCGGCGTGCGACTCCGGCGGTTCGAGGATCAGGCGCGGCTTGGTATGGTGCGTGGCGCCGGCGCGAGGCTGGTAGCCAAGCTGACGTACGAACTCCGGGCCTTCCGCTGTCGTCGGGTGCGCCAGCAGGCCGGGTAAAGCGGAACGGAGCCGGGCAGCCAACTCCGAGCCGAGAGTTGCGGCGTGGACCGCCAGTGCGCTCTCGAACAGCTTCAGAATGTCGGCGTCGCTCAGCCCGCCCGAACGCAATACCTGTTTGTCAACACCTGCTAACTCGACCGCCACGACCGACTGCGCCGCAGCCCGCAGCGCCACTTCCCGTGCCGGAGCGCCGGCGACTAGCTCGCCCCAGGCGCACTCGAACCCCCAGGTAGCCAGCGATGCAAAGTACGGCCCGCCAGTGCGTACCCGCTTCGCGTCGAGTATCCGCCCTAATAGCGGCCGCAGCCCCGCGAGACTCACGACGCCGCCCCGCAGGCGCACCCCACCGCCAGGCACGGCCCGCCGGCCGCGAACTCGCGCACGCGCCCAATGGCGTCCAGCATCGCCGCCCGGTCGATCTCGTGGACCTCGAGTGGCTGCCCGACCCCCGCGAGCATCGTCAGGGTGAGGCGCCCGCCGAGGTGCTGGCGGAACTCTTCGAGGCCGGCGAACAACGCGTCGGTCTCCGCCAACAGTGGGTGGTCGAGCGGCAGGCCCAGCGCCCGCAGCGTGTGCAGCACCCGCGCGGCATCGTTCACCTGCAGGCCGTGGACGAGCGACGAGTAGACCGTGTCGATGGCCACGCCCATGCCGACCGCCTCGCCGTGGCGCAGGCTGAAGTTCGTCATCCCCTCCAGCCGGTGCGCCGACCAGTGGCCGTAGTCCAAGGGGCGCGCCTCGAGCGCCTCGAACGGGTCGCCGCCCTTGGTAATGTGGTTCAGGTGCAACTCGGCCGAGGTGCGGATGGCCGGCAGCGCGGCACTCATGTCCCGGCGGCGGATGCGCTCGGCGTCGCGCTCCAACTCCGCGAACCCGGCGGGGGACTTCAGGAGCGTGACCTTGACCGCCTCGGAGAACCCGGCGACGAACTCGCGGTCGGGCAGGCTGCTGAGCAAGCTCGTGTCGTTGATCACCGCCCACGGCACCGCGAAGCTGCCGAGCCAGTTCTTCTTGCCGAACTTGTTCACGGCGTTCTTGACGCCTACCCCACTGTCGCCCTGGGCCAGCGTGGTGGTGGGGAGCCGCACGAGGCGGATGCCCCGGTGCGCGGTGGCGGCGGCGAACCCGACTGCGTCGAGCACCGCGCCGCCGCCGATCACGAGAATGTAACTGCGCCGGTCGAGGTCGGTGTCGTTGATCGCGCCTAAGAACCGCTCGACGTGGGCGGGGTCGTTCTTGACCGCCTCGCCGCCGGCGCACTCGAACACCCCGGCGGGGCGGAGGCGGTTGGAGTCGGCGCCCAGGAACGTCTCGACTTGCCGGCGCAACTCCGGCCGCGCCGCGGCGACGTGGCCGTCGATCCAGACTTGCACCTTGGGCGCGAGTTCGCCCGACGGCTCCAGCACCCCGGCGAGCTTGCCGGCGTCGGCGCCGAAGATGTCGTGCGTGAATAGCAGCCGGTGCGCGAATGGCACGGCGAACGACTCGCGCAGGTCCGGCCCAAGTGACGGCCGGGGCGCCGGTTGGGGCGGGCGGGGCGGGGCGGCGGGCGGCGGTCTGCGGCAACATGAATCGTTCCGTCGGTGGTGCGAACTCGAGTGCGGACACATTCTAGGCGCGAGTCCGCGGGGCCGTCACCCGGCGGCGCCCCGGAGTCCGACGCCTCGCACCGATTCGCAGAATTGAGTGGCCGCGGTTGGCGCGCCTCCGAAACTCCCGACAGGGCACGGTGCGCACCCCCACGCAACCCGGCTCCTAAGACCCGCCCCGCGCCGGCACGCGAGTTGCCACGCAACCCCGTCGCCCGGCCCCATCCCCCCCGACGCGGACTGAATCCATGATGGACCCCATCGACACTCGCGGCCCCAAGCCCCGCCAGCGCTCGGCGCGCAACGACGCCTCCATGCGCGACGGCGACCGCTCCAACGGCAGCCCCTACGACGTGACCGGCGACGAGAACACCCTCGACTCGGACAACGACATCGGGGACGACACCCGCATGGGCGACATTTTGGCCGACGCCAACGAGAGCGAGCGGGGACTAGTGAGCGTGGATCCCGACCGGCTCGACGCCATCAGCGACGGCCACCGGATGCCCGACGAGGAGGCCGAGTACGACGAGGAGGAGTTGGCCGCGATGGCCGCGGACGCGAAATTGCCGATCGCGAATTACGCGGATTTCGGCGTCAAGGAAATTCTGGAGCGCGCCAAGTCGCTCGCGCCGGCGCAACTGCAAGCGCTGGAACGGTATGAGCGCGAAACACTGAACCGCAAGACGCTCCTGAGCGGGCTGAGAAAGCTCGGCGGGAACAGCTAAAGCGCGGGTCCGGTCCCGGAAATCGCCCGCGACGGCGCTGTTGTCGCAGCTAGTAATCACGGTCCCGCGCGATCGTCCGCTGTTGCCCCCCACTGGCTCTGGAGTTTGACCCCGATGATTCTTCGACTCGACCGCATCGCCATTCCCTTGCCCAAAGCCAACAACCCCTCGCCCAACGACGCCGCGGCCGTGCAGGAACTGCTCGGCGGCAAGTTCGGCGAGATGTCTACCTTGATGAACTACACGTTCCAGTCGTTCAACTTCCGCGGCCGCACCCCGCTGCGCCCCTACTACGACTTGATTGCGAACATCGCGGCCGAGGAGTACGGGCACATCGAACTGGTGGCGTACACCATCAACATGCTGCTCACGGGCACGATGAGCCGCAGCACCGACCCGACCACCGCGCCGCTCCTGAAGGGCCGCGACGCGCGCAACACTTACCACACGATTGCCGGGGGCCAGAACGCGCTCCCCATCGACAGCATGGGTAACTTTTGGAACGGCAGCTTCGTGTTCAGTAGCGGCAACCTGAAGTCGGACCTGCTGCACAACTTCTTCCTGGAAGTCGGGGCGCGCGGCAACAAGATTCGCGCCTACGAAATGACCAACGACCCCTGCGCCCGCGCGATGATCGGCTACCTCTTGGTGCGCGGCGGCGTGCATGCTTACGCCTACGCCAAAGCCCTTGAGAAGCTCACCGGCGTCGAGGTGATGAAGCTCCTGCCGATCCCGGAAATCTCGAACCAGAAGTTCCCCGAGGCGAAGAAGTACGAGGACGAGGGGCTGCACCTCAAGCTGTACAACTTCAGCGTGGACGACTACAAGCAGGCCGGCGTGATCTGGAACGGGCCGCACCCCCAGGACGGCAAGCCGATGAGCTTCGAGCACTTGCCGAAGGACTACGGCGCCCCCGCGCCCGACCTCGAGCCGGAGCCGCAACTCGACGCGCCGACCGACCCGGACCTGATGGCCGACATCCTGAAGCGCATGAAGTAGTTCGGCGCTGGATTCGCAATCACGACGACGGCCGGCGCGGGACGAGTCCCGCGCCGGCCGCTCGCGTTTGCCCCCGACCCCCACCCGGACTCGACTGCTATGGGCCTGTTCACCTCGAAAAAGAAGACGCGCTACGCCGTCGTCGGCATCGGCTGGTTCGCGCAAGCCGCCGTGCTGCCGGGCTTTGCCAACGCCGACAACGCCGAACTGGTCGCCATCGTGTCGAGTGACGACGAGAAGCGCGACGACGTGGGCAAGTTGTACGGGTGCGAAACCTACACCTACGAGCAGTACGACGGTCTGCTGGCGAGCGGCAAAATCGACGCGGTGTATTTGGTGCTGCCCAACGCCATGCACAAGGACTACACGATCCGCGCGGCGCGTCACAAGGTGCATGTGCTCTGCGAGAAGCCGATGGCCGCGGACTCGGCGGAGTGCCGCGAGATGATCGCGGCGTGCGAAGAGAACGGCGTCTACCTGATGATCGCCTACCGCTTGCATTTGGAGCAGGCTAATCTCGCGGCGATTGATGTCGTGCAATCTGGCAAGATCGGCGAGCCGCGGCTGATGCAGCTCAACAACGCGCAATACGTCGTCGATAACAGCACGCGCCTCGACGGCGAACTGGCCGGCGGGCCGCTGATGGACCTCGGCGTGTATTGCATCAACGCGGCGCGCTATTTATACCAGGACGACCCCACCGAAGTGGTGGCGTTCACCACTCACGGCACCGACCCGAGATTCTCGGAAGTCCCCGAAACCGTCTCGGCCCTGATGCGCTTCCCCAAGGAGCGCCAGGCGGCGTTCTCGTGCGGATTTAACCACGGCAAGGCGTCGGAGTTCAAGGTGGTCGGCACCGAGGGGAGCGTCTACCTCGACCCCGCGTTCGGCTTCACCGGCGAGAAAACCATGGAGGTGCTGAGCGGCACCTCGGCGGCGTCGAGCGGCAGCCCCAAGAAGACGACGTTCCCCGACACCGACCACGTCGGCGCCGAAATCCACTACTTCGCCAAGTGTATCCAGGACCAGACGCCGCCCGAACCCGACGGCTACGAGGGGCTGGCGGACATGATGATTATCGACGCGATCAAAGAGTCGAGCAAGACGGGCCGGGCGGTGAAGGTCGGGCCGTTCAAGTCGAAGGCGCGCCCGAGTTCGGATATGGTGTACAAGCTGCCGCAGGTTAAGCAGCCGGAGTTGATTCACGCGCAGTCGCCGACGGGGGAGAAGTAGGGCTAGGGTCCAGGGAACCAAAGCGGCCGAAAGCCCGCCGTCCGCGACGGCGGGCTTTCGGCCGCTGTCTATTTTGCAACGCTCTACCAGTCATCGCTCGCCACCTCACCGCCCGCGCGTGTGGCCACCGCCGCCCACGTTGTTGCACTCACGGTGCCGCGGACGAACCTCACGCTGCCGTCGCACATCGCCATCTGTATTCCGCCGGCGTGCATACTCCGCGCGGCAAATCTCCCGCGCTGCTGCGTAGCGTTGGTGCAGTCGGGTTCGCGCGCGTTCGGCAACAGCGCGTGGTTGTAGAGCGTGTTGCCGGCGTTGCCGAACACCCACTTCTCGCCGCGCTGGCGGTTGTTGGCCGCGCCGGCGCAACCCGCCGCCGTGGTGTCCGCGTTGCCGGCCAGTTCGATGAGGCCGCGCCACGGGTCGGTGCCGCCGGGGCCGTCGCCGAGGGTACGCTCGGCGAGTAGGACCGTGTTCGAGGTGCCGTCGGTGATGTCGGCGAGGCGGACCTTCGACGCCGTAAAGAACACTCCGTCGGCGTCGGCCAGGCTGCCGGAGTTGACGCCGCTGCCGGCGTTGCCGGCGTAGTTGGTAGCGCCGTACTCCGAACCGGGGACGCGCGGGGTAATGGGGTCGGAGGGGCAGAGGAACATCACGACACTCGCCGACGCGGCCGGGAAGTTGGCGGCGCCGTCGTACACACTCGCGCCCGTGCCGTAAGTCGCCGGGGCTTGCGCGAAGTCGATCCGGGCGTGCAGCGCGTGTTGTTCGATGTACGGCAGCAGGTGCGCGAACGCCGAGAACACGCCGGGCGCGGGGGTGCCACGCCCTGGCGGCAGGCAGCCGTGGGCGCTCGCGTGGTTGTGCACGGCGAATGCCAGTTGATGCAAATGGCTTGAGCAGACCGATCGCGCCGCCGTCTCGCGCACCTTCTGCACGGCAGGCAAGAGCAGGCCGAGCAGCACGGCAATGATGCCGATCACCACAAGCAACTCGACCAGTGTGAACCCCCGCCGCACCGCCCGCATCACTTCGCCTCGGTGTAGGTCACGCGCCAGATCGCGTTGCTCGCGTCGTCGGCCACGAGCAGCGAGCCGTCCTTGGCGAATGCGACGCCCACGGGCCGGCCGTACACCTCGTCGGCGTTCTTGATGAAGCCGCTCAGGAACGGCTCGGGCGTCCCCGAAGGTTTGCCGTCGGCGAACGGCACGAACGCCACCTGGTAGCCGCTGAACTCGGCGCGGTTCCAACTGCCGTGCTGGCCGACGAACGCGCCGCCCTTGTACTTCGCGGGGAACGTGCCGCTCGTGCCGAACGCCAGGCCGAGGGAAGCGGTGTGCGCACCGAGGGGCACGTCGGGCACGGTCGCCTTGGCCACGAGGTCCGGCCGCTCGCCCTTGCGCCGGGGGTCTTCGGTCTGGCCGTAGTAGCTGTACGGCCAGCCGTAGAACGCGCCGTCGGTGACACTCGTGAGGTAGTCGGGCACCAACTCGTCGCCGAGTTCGTCGCGCTCGTTGACGGCGGTGAACAGCACGCCGGTTTCCGGCTCGAACGCCAGCCCCACGGGGTTGCGCAGGCCGCTGGCGTACACGCGCAGCGCGGTGCCGTCGGGGTTCACCTCCAGCACATTCGCCCGCAGGATTTCGTTGGCCGGGCCGTTCTCCATCACGTTCGAGCCGCTGCCGACCGTCACGAACAGCTTTTTGCCGTCCCGGCTCGCCAGGACGTTGCGCGTCCAGTGGTTGTTGTACCCCCCGGCCGGCAGGTCGAGCACGCGCATCGGCTTGGCGTCGATTTTGGTCGCGCCCGGCGAGTACGGCACGCTCACCACCGCGTCGGTGTTGCCGACGAACAGCTTGCCGCCCAAGAGCGCCATGCCGAACGGCTGCTTCAGCCCTGTGAGGAACGCCTCGCGCACCTCCGGCACGCCGTCGCCGTCCGCGTCGCGCAGGAGAGTAATGCGGTCGGCCGAGCCGGCGATCGATTTGGACTGCTTCATCCCCTTGAGCTTCTCGGGGTCGGCCTTCGCCGCCGGGCGCGAACTCGACTCGGCCACCAGCACATCACCATTGGGCAGCACGTACAGCCAGCGGGGCGAGTCCAGGTCGGCGGCGAACTTCGTGACGGTGAACCCCGGCGGCGCCGTCGGCAGTTTGCCCTCGGGCCAGCCGACGACTTTAGAGAACTTCCGCGCCGACGGCGTGGCGCCGGGCGGCGGCAACTCCGGGGGCTTCGGGGCGTCGGCCAGGAGTAGCGCGAGAGCGAGCGCGAGCATGAAGAACTCGGGTGCGAATGTGGGTGGTTGGCGTAATCAACGGCTCGGACGTGCGAACCGCGTGCCGCGTGGCATCTGCGTTGCACTAGTTCACGAGACTGAGCCGGTCCTCCCGGTCGTCCCCTCCACCCGAGTTACCCCCATGACAACGACTCTGCTCGCCGTCGCCGCCAAGTCGGCCGTCCCCCAGGGGAGCCGCGCCGAGCGCGCCGTCAACGCCCTGCCGAGCATCCCGACCAACCTCTCGAACTTCGAGCGCGTCAGCTCGGCCGTGGCGGGGAGCCTACGCCAGCGTGCATAGGATCGCGCGGACATGCGCCCGTTGACGAGCGCCGCGGGAACCTCCCTATTCCGCGCTTCGCC